>NZ_JVIQ01000067.1:0-34582 GCF_001072745.1 Streptococcus sp. 400_SSPC
TAAAAGCTGATGAAATCAGCGTAGTAGAGCCCACTCAACCACTGCGTCTTGCTCGACAATGCACAGACAATTGAGAGGCTAGGACTTTTGTCCTAGCCTCTTTTTGTATTTAATCAAGCTTTTCGACCTTTAGCAATTGACCATGTTTTAATTCATAAATGGTATCCACATAGGTCAGGATGGAGCGGTCATGGGTCACCATGATGGCGCTCTTGTTTTTGGATTTGACTTCTTTCCGGATCAACTGGGCGATTTCTTGCCCTCGATCTGGGTCTAGGCTAGCCGTTGGTTCATCGGCTAAAATGACCTGCGGATTTCCGATGAAGGCTCGAGCGATGGCTGCCCGTTGTTTTTGCCCACCGGACATCTGATTCGGGTATTGGTGGTAACAAGCTTCGATGCCCAGATCTGCCAACAAGGCTTTAACTTCTTCTTGGCGTTTTTTCTTGTCCTTTTCTCCCTTCAATTTGGCCACCAGTTCTAACTGGTCACCGATTTTCATATAGGAGAGGAGCTGGTGATCTTGAAAGATAAAGCCGAGCAATTCCAGCCGTTTTTGCGTCCACTGGCCTTGGTTGAGGCCGGTCAAGTCTTGGCCAGCGATAGAAATCCGCCCCTCGTCTGCTGATAAGAGTAAACCAGCGATGGCTAAGAGAGTGGATTTACCAGATCCTGAAGGGCCCAAGATGGCGACAAATTCGTTGGGTTCGACGCTTAAATTCAGCTGATTGAGGACATGGTGCATCTGGCTGCCATCGGCGTAGGATTTTCTGATATTTTCTAATGCGATAATGGCCATTTTATTCTCCATTTCCACCAATGACTTCGATTGGATCTACTTTTTTGATTTTGACAAGGGACAAGGCACCACACAAAATAGAGGTCAAGATAAAGCTAACCGAGATGGTGAGGTTGTCTTTCAGGGTCATAAAGGAAGGGACGCTATTGGGTAAAAATGGCGCCATCATAGTTGCCAGGCCAAGCCCCAGCAGTACTCCGATGAGGGAGATGATGGTGAGCTGGGATAGTTGGACATAGGTAATCTGGCTCATGGACATGCCAATGGCCTTTAGGACACCAAACTGTTTTAACTTTTGCAGGGTGAGGATATAGAAGAAGACCCCAAGGATAGCAGAAGAAGCGAGTAGTAGCACCCACGTGATCATCCGTAGCGTCAGGTTTTGAGCCTTGTAGCCAGGGATTTTATCGATCACTTGCTTCTTATCCGCCACCATCAAGTTGCTGGCTAGATCACTAGAAGGGATGCTTTTCTTGGTCACAAGGGTTTGGGCTTGCCATTGATAGCTTGGATCTGTTTTTTGTCTCATGCCTGTGTAGGTCTCCGAGCTGATAAAACCAATCTCACTATAGCCGTATTTGGCATTTTTTGCGAAAGCCACGACCTTGAGTTTTTGCTTAGAAGTTTTGTCGATCACTTGATCGCCGACTTGGATTCCCTCATCCTCTTTGAAAGAATGGTCCAGAATGACCTCGTTTTTCTTTAGGTCGGAGATCTTGATGTCTGTATCCTCCATGATTGGATTGAGGATTTCTTTGTCATTGTGATCGGTCGCGAAGTAGGTGATGTCCAGAGTATTGGAATCCTCTGATTTTGAGACGGTTGCCCGCTGGATCGACAAGCCAGAATAGTCCATTCCCTCTATCTTTTGGATCTCTTCTAAATCTTTCGCCGTAATGGTTGAAAAGGGGATAATCCCTTCTGAATCCGTCGAAAGGATGTAGTGCAGCGACCCATAGTTATCGATTTGGGCCGATACCGAACGCCCCAGTCCATTTGTTAGACCGGACAAGAACACCACCATAAACATGAGAATGGTAATGAGGAGTTCAATCAGGATAAACTTCTTGGGTTGGTATTTAATTTCATTCCATGCAATTTTCATATTCGTTCTCCTTTTAGCACCTAAACATACTCTATCATCATACCACAAGTGGGGGGATAATATGGGGATGGTGTTTGGTAGAGTGTTTCAAAAACATTATTCTTATTATCTTTCCTTTAGATACTTAAATGCCTATGAAACTGTTATTCTTCTTGTTAAGTAGACTCTGATACATATGGTTTATGGTATACTGGGATTATAGAGAAACGATGCTAAAAACCAAATCGGAGGATAACATGTTAGAAAACTTTATCAAAGAGGCAGATATGCCCCAAGAAGTCATTGAAAAGTATAAGAATCAAGTTCCTGCTGAGTTGCTACAGATTTGGCAGGAGGATGGCTTGGGAACCTTTTTAGATGGTTATCTCAAAGTCATTAATCCAGATGACTATTTTGAACTTCTCCAAGATAGTTATTTCAGAGGAGATATCGCTTTTCCTATGTTCGTGACAGCATTTGGAGATATTATTACTTGGGAAGAGAATGTCTATGTGGGAATTGTCCAATACAATATTCAAGATTTGGATATTATGATTAAGCGTATGGATCGTTTCATAGAGTATGTTGATGATGAAGATTTCAAAGACGATTATTTCGATATTCCACTCTACAAAAAAGCTGTTGCCAAACATGGTGAATTGGCCTACGATGAATGTTTCGGTTTTGTTCCTTTACTAGCATTAGGAGGTTTTAAAGATGTGGACCATATGGATAAGGTAAAAGTCCTGGAACACATTTACCTCATGTACCAGCTTACAGGTGGAGTGTTTGATGATTGATAAAAAAGAACCAACCTCGCGGTGGTTTTTTCGATTCTTTGAATGAGACTCGCTTATTTTGTGAATATAAATTTTTTGGTACAAAAAATAAAATAACAAGCAAAAAAGCCTGATATATCAGGCTTCCTGTTGTATTGTTGGATGCCCCCTACATGGATTTGTAAGAACTTTTCATATTGAAAATAAACAAAAATGTTGAAATATAGCTGATTTTAGGGAAATACTTTTAGGTATTTTCAATGTCAGGATTTAAAAATGGGGCAAAAGCGGGGCAAAAACGAATGACTCGTATTTTGTTTGAAAACCTATAATACCTAATGATTATGCTATTCTAGATATATAGTTTTGTTATAAATAAATGTCAGTGCGAGATCAAATTGGAGAATAAAATGGAAAAATAAATTTCTACGTAGAATGGAATGCGAAAAAGTGATAATTAAAGAGACGAAAAAGCTGAGAATATGATTTCCCAGCTTTTTTGAATGCGATAGAAATAGCAACTAGACTATTTACGAAAGGCCTCAATAATGTAGGTGAAGCCAGTAACTAAAAATGAAAAGGCAATGACATAAACGACAAAGACACCTGTAGCCACTGGATTGAACAGAATCACTAGACCTAGTAAAAATTCAAGCAAGGCTACCCACGTGATATTGCTACCAATAATAGGGAAAATCAATCCTAGACGATTGCCTTTAAAGAAAGCAATAATGGCTTCTACAATTAACCAAATTCCTACAATGGTCGGAATGACGACCGGCAGGGTCACAAAGCCATAAGCAACGAGGTAAAGAGCTAAGAGAAGACTAACAAATCCTTGGAAAAGATGAACAGGTGAGCGAAGCTCTTTTGGTGCAGAGAAATAGCCTAAAATAGCTGCTATAGAAGAAACCAGTAAACCAAATGAAATCCACCAGCTGTAAGCAACAAGATTAGCTACTGGGTTTGTAAATAGGAAAAGTCCTAAAAGGACAAAAACAACTCCTGCAAGGAATAGCAGTAAACGATTAGAAAATTTCATTTCAATACCCCCTATATAGTATAGTTTGCTAATAAAACTATTGTACTTATTTTTATAGAAAATGTCAATAAAATAAATAAACAATTTGGAAGTTTCAGTCTGACTTACAAAAAGAAAAGGAGTTTTCACTCCTTTTCACAGATTGAAGACAAAGTCCTTATAAAAGTGTCTTCTAAAGATTTTAACTTCAATCTGAAGCGAGGTTATCCTCGCTTTTTCTATTTATCAAACAATTCCTTATTTTCAATTAAGAGTTCTAGTGGAGATTTATCCCTTGCTTCAATAAAACCAGGTTCATATTGGTTATGAAGTGTTCTTTTCTGAGAAGTTGGATCAATATACAACTCATCTCCATCTTCTGTGTATAGTTGGTTGCCTCTTGTTAAGTAAAGTAAATCCTCTAAGTACTGTCCATCAGTTTCTAGAAAATCTTCGATGTATTTGACAGCTTTTAAAATCTCACTTACTTTATCAGAGTATTCATTAGATTCAAGAACACTCTTTTCTAACTCAATCTCTTTACTAGTTCCAAATAGTTGGGTTGGAGTTGCATTAAAATATTCTGCTATCTTATCCAAATTTGCAAAGGTAGGATAGCTTTTTTGTTTTTCGTAATCAGAGATGTCTGGAAAGATTGCTCATAAAAAAATGTGGGGCAAATGATGGGGCAAATCAGTTATAGACAAGCAAAAAAGCCTTATAAATCAAGGCTTTTTCCTGTTGATTTAGATGCCCCCTGCAGGGCTCGAACCTGCGACCCATAGATTAAGAGTCTACTGCTCTACCAACTGAGCTAAGGAGGCAAAAAAAAGCTGTATTGGTGCCGAAACTTCACGGTTTGTATTGAACCCGCGCAATTAAGCAGGTGGGCAACTTGCTCTAACTGAAGCTGCTTCCGCGTGATACGGCCTGCATGCTGTTAGAAGTCCTTTGTTTCCCTAATAATACAAAAAATAGTCGGTCAACACTTAAGTGTGAAGTCGTACACCACAGCGTTTCTATATGTATATGATACCATATTTCAAAAAAATTTCAAGGGAAAATCTCATTTTTTTGGAACCGATATCACCTTTTCTTGAGTTGATCAATCTTCTCTTTTGTCGTCCCTAGGGCTCGCTCGTATTTGCCATTCTCATTAGGAGTGAAATAGGAGGTACCCTTCAGCTTGTCTGGTAGGTAGTCCTGTTGGACCCAATTACCAGGATAATTGTGGGGGTATTTGTAGTCTTGGGCATTCCCCAGTTCCTTGCTACCAGCATAATGACCGTCACGGAGGTGGCGGGGGATAGGAAGGTTGCCCGACTTACGGAGGTCAGACAAAGCCTTGTCCATGGCGACGTAGGCCGAGTTGGACTTGGGTGAAAGGGCCAGGTCGATGACGATGTTGGCGATGAGGATGCGGGCTTCAGGGAAGCCAATCCGCTCCGCTGCCTGAAGGGCTGTCACCGTATGGATCTGCGCATCTGGATTAGCCAGACCGATATCTTCGTAGGCAATGACTGTCAAGCGACGAGCTAAGCTGGGTAGATCACCGGCTTCAATCAAGCGTGCGGCATAGTGGAGACTGGCATCGACATCCGAACCACGGATAGACTTTTGTAGGGCAGAGAGCACATCATAGTGGCCGTCTCCATCTTTGTCCATGGTGATGTAGCTACGCTGGAGGCTGTTTTCCATGATGTCGAGACTGATGTGGCGAACGCCATCCTCCCCTTCCTTGGTAGAGAGGACGGCTAAATCGAGAGAGTTATAGGCAGAACGCAGGTCTCCATTGGTCGAAGTGGCGATGAAATCCAAGGCCTCCTCGTCGAGGGTTACAGGAAAGTCAAAGCCCCGCTCAGAGTCGCTCAGCGCCAACTGGATAGCCTCTTTGACCTGCTCATTGGTCAAGGGTTCCAACTCAAAAATCTGTACCCGACTGCGAATGGCAGGCGTCACGGAGAAGAAAGGATTCTCAGTCGTTGCGCCGATCATGATGACCAGACCGCTTTCGAGCAAAGGCAGGAGAAAATCTTGTTTGGTCTTATCGAGGCGATGGATCTCATCCAAAAGCAGGACTAAGCCACCTGAAAACTTGGCTTCCTCTGCGATCTCTTGCAGGCGTTTTTTGCTGTCGACGGTTGCATTGAAGGTCCGAAAGGCATACTTAGTCGTGCCCGCGATGGCAGAAGCAATACTGGTCTTGCCAATCCCTGGAGGGCCATAGAGAATCATGGACGAGAGACGATTGGCCTCCACCATGCGGCGGATGATTTTCCCCTCCCCGATGAGGTGCTCTTGGCCGATGACCTGGTCGATGGTTTTGGGGCGCATGCGCAGGGCGAGATTGTCCGGCATGAGGGTCTCCTTTCTAGCTTTGTCTCCTTTAAAAGAGGCAGTTTTTATGGTAAGATTGTAGTAACTATTGTATCATATTCCGCTCTAAGAGTGGGAAATTAGAAAGAGGACACGATGTCTAAATATGGATTTTTGGATGTTTTAGAAGAGGAAATGGACAAGGTCTTTCCCTTTGACTTTGAGATCAATTGGGATAAGAAAAATCATGCGGTAGAAGTGGCTTTTCTCTTGGAAGTGCAAAACACAGGAGGGGTTGCCTTAGTCGATGAGTCGGGGGAAGAGTCTGACGAGGATATCTTCTTTGAAGAAGCCGTCATTTTCTACAATCCAGCCAAGTCGCATGTGGACGAAGATGCCTATTTAACGGCTATTCCGTATGAGCCGAAAAAAGGCTTGTCTCGGGAGTTTCTAGCCTATTTTGCGACCTTCCTAAAGGATACAGCCGAGCTAGCCTTGGATGACCTCATGGATTTCTTAGCAGACGAAGAAGCAGAGAGCTTTGAGATCGTCTGGAACCAAGAAGTCTTTGAAGAAGGCAAAGTTGGCTTGGAAGAGGGAGAATTTTATCCTTATCCGAGATATTAGGAGTTGGTTGGAGATTTTATGAAGAAAATTGGGACTTACCTGGTTTACGGCCTGTCCTTTCTGCTCTTGATGGGGGCTTTTGCCTTGGGGACGATTGCCTTTACGGATTTAGGCTTTCAACTGGTTTTTGTACCGGGCTATCTCTTCACTTTTGGTAGCATGTACCTCATTTTTATTCTTCATGAACTGGGGCATGCTTTCTGTGGCTATCTGACGGGCTATCGCCTCGTCGCTTTGGGCTTGGGAAGTTTCCTCCTGACTAAAAAGGAAGGAAAGTTTCGTCTTAGCCACACGGCAGTTCTGAAAAATGTCGGCGCCCAGTATATTGGACTAAAAGAGGATGAAAGTGATCAACGAATGATCTTGATGCTCTCAGGTGGGATATTGGTTCATTTGACCTTACTCATCTTATCCATCCTCTTTGGCGTTCTGACACAGAGTTGGTATTTTGCAGGCACATGGATTTGTCTCAATCTCTCCTTCATTTTGGCCAATGTTCTCCCTCTTGGGATTACAGATGGAGCCAAAATTTTAGAATTGATGCACCATCCTGAAAATGTACCCTATGCTTATCTAGGATTGCGCCATTCTGCTCAGACCCTGTTAGCACCAGAAGATTACGATCTGAAAGATTTTGTTAGACCTGTTCCTGAGGAGGCGCAAGGAGGCTTTGTGGAGGGTGTCTTAGCCCTTCAAGGAGAAGTCTTGATTCTAGAGGGCAATCGAGAGGCGGCTAAAGAGCAGTTTCAGTCTTTACTGGAGAGGGCAGATAATCCGATGATTCAAACGGCCGTTCAGTTATCTCTGTTGCATATCGCCTTGTTGGAAGGAGATCATGAAAAAGCAGAGGAATACGCGACCATTCGACGAGTCAAGTCTTTTTTGTCGATGAAATTGACCAATATACAGGCGGTCCAAGCCTGGTATCAATTTAAGGTCAAGAAGGATTTGGCCCAGACCCACAAGGCGATCAAGCTTGCTAGACAGAAGATGGATGTAAGTCGCATGTTGCGGGATGAGAAAGCCTATTACCAGCAGTGGTTAGATGAGTTAGAACAAGCAATACAGGAAGAAGAGACTCAGCTGAGCTGAGAAAAGGAAAGAGAGCTGTACGATGCTTCAGATATTTAAGCGGTTATTTAGTAAAAAATCCCAAAAATCTCAAGAGCGTGAGTCGATCCTTCCTCGAAATCGCTTTGCGGATCTAGATTTCGAGCGAATATTGAAGTTTGGAACTCGTCGCCTCGTTAATGAGGAGGGACGCTACGCAGAGGATGGTAAAATCACAGAACTTGAATTTCCTGAAGATTTTGCGGAATTTGAATTTCTAGTTGGTTTTAAGACGGAGGAAGAAGAGCAGTTTCAACAACTATTAGCTCGTTTAAATAGTATTGACAATGCCATTCAGTCTTGTTTGGAAAGTGAGATGCAACAACCCATCCCTCAGTTTGCCAAGGATTTGGGCTATACTCAGAAGAGGTGGGAGAAAACTTTTTACTTCCATCCTTGGGTATTAAGTTTTGAGGAAAATCCGCCTAATCTTCGCTATGTTGCAGATTATGTAAACGATGAGTTTACGGTTTATTTTGCTAAAAAACATGGCAGATGGCAGGCATACTGGGATGCAGATTGCCAAAAGGTGATTGAAGAAGGCTAGCTAGGTTATGATAAGAAAAGGTCATCATCATGGAATTATTGGATAAACACTTGGATTTTATGGGTTGTAAGATTGCTTTGATTTGTGATGGGCGAATTTTGACCATCTTGCGTGATGACAAACTAACCATTCCTTGGCCTAATCTGTGGGACTTGCCAGGTGGTGGTCGTGAAGGGGACGAGAGTCCTTTCGAGTGTGCAGCGCGTGAAGTCTATGAAGAATTGACTATCCAACTGTCGAAAGATGACATGATTTGGTCTTGGATCTACCCCAGCATGTTAGATGAGAACAAAAACTCCGTCTTTTTAGTTGGGAAATTGACACAGGAACAGTTTGACAGTATTGTCTTTGGAGACGAGGGACAGGGCTATAAGTTAGTGAGACTTGAAGAGTTTTTGGCGTCAGATCGGGTCGTTCCCCAATTACAAGAACGAGTGAGAGATTATGTGGAGAAAAGTTTATGATAACACTTGAGAAAGCAGGAGCAGAGGATTTAGAAACCATTATTGCCATTCAAAGAGCCAGTTTTAAGGCAGTCTATGACAAATACAAAGATGAATATGATCCCTATCTAGAAGATCGCGAGCGAATTAAATGGAAATTAGTTGAGCGACCCTATAGCTATTACTACTTTGTGAAAGAAAACGAAGAGAAGATTGGTTTTTTACGAATTCATACCAATGAAGAGTTAACGGAAGCTTGGTTGGGGACCGCAGCGATTCTGCCTCCGTATCAGGGAAAAGGGTATGGATCTGAAGGATTACGCTTGCTAGAAGAGGAATTTTCAACCGTTAGACAATGGGATTTGTGTACGGTGTTACAAGATGCAGGCATGGTCGCCTTCTACGAGAAGAATGGCTACCATCAAACCCATATCGAGCCTGAAAAAGAAGGCATGGATATGGTCTACATGAAAAAATTGATAGAGAAATAGAAAGGATGGTTCGGTTAAATTTCTAAACTGAACCCGCCCTAAACACTGTGCCAAAAAGATAAACTTCTCTTAGACACAAGTGTCTTCAGAGAGTTTCCTATTTTGGCTTTGTGTTTTACGGGCTTGGTATCTTAATGATGGAAACATGGCAAGAGTTAAAAGTTACAGTCAAGCGTGAAGGAGAGGAATTAGTTTCCAATCTCTTGATTGAGTTAGGCGCCCAGGGTGTCGCAATCGAAGACAGTATGGACTATGTGGGAAATGTCGACCGCTTCGGTGAGATTTTTCCTGATGTCGAGCAACAAGAAGAAATCGTGGTCACGGCCTACTATCCGGATACGGTTGATGTAGCAGTGGTTGAGGCTGACTTGCAGGCTCGCTTAGCAGAATTGACCGACTTTATGGATCTGGGAGAGGTCAAGATGGGGACGTCTGCCTTGGCTGAGGAAGACTGGGCCGACAACTGGAAGAAATACTATGAACCAGCTCGCATCACTCATGACTTGACCATTGTGCCGTCATGGACGGACTATGAGGCGACGGCGGGAGAAAAGATTATCAAGCTAGATCCAGGCATGGCCTTTGGAACAGGAACCCACCCGACAACCAAGATGAGCCTTTTTGCCTTGGAGCAGGTCCTTCGTGGTGGCGAAACAGTGCTGGATGTGGGGACAGGTTCAGGGGTTCTTTCCATTGCTAGCTCACTTCTAGGTGCCAAGGAAATCTTCGCCTATGACCTGGATGACGTAGCGGTTCGAGTCGCTCAAGAAAATATTGAGCTCAATCCTAGCATGGAAAATATCCATGTAGCCCCAGGTGATTTGCTCAAAGGTGTGGAGATTGAGGCAGATGTTATCGTGGCCAATATCTTGGCGGATATCCTCATTCATCTGACGGATGATGCTTATCGCTTGGTCAAGGATGAAGGCTACCTCATCATGAGTGGCATTATTAAGGACAAATGGGACATGGTGCGTGAGTCGGCTGAGTCAGCTGGATTTTTCCTTGAAACCCACATGATCCAAGGTGAGTGGAACGCCTGTATCTTCAAAAAAACTAAGGATATCTCTGGTGTGATTGGAGGCTAGCATGCAACAGTATTTTGTAAAAGGTTTGGCTAGCTCACCTGTCACTATCGAGGATAAGGAAACTAGCAAGCACATGTTTCAGGTCATGCGATTGAAAGAAGATGACCAGGTGACCCTAGTCTTTGATGATGGGATCAAGCGTTTGGCGCGCGTGGTCAATGTGGAGGCTCGTCAGTTGGAGCTAATCAAAGAATTAGCTGACAATGTGGAACTACCTATTCAAGTGACCATCGCTTCAGGCTTTCCCAAGGGAGACAAGCTGGAGTTTATCACTCAAAAAGTAACAGAGCTAGGTGCTAGTCAAATTTGGGCCTTTCCTGCCGATTGGTCAGTTGCCAAGTGGGATGGCAAGAAATTGGGTAAAAAGGTTGAAAAACTAGAAAAAATCGCCCTTGGAGCAGCAGAGCAAAGCAAGCGGAATCTTGTTCCAAGCATTACCCTTTTTGAGAAAAAGGCAGACTTTCTAGCCCAACTCGACCAGTTTGACCGCATCGTGGTGGCCTATGAAGAGTCGGCCAAAGAAGGCGAAAGCGCTGCTCTTGTACAAGCTGTAAGTGGTCTTAAAAAAGGGAGCAAGGTTCTCTTTATCTTTGGTCCAGAAGGTGGTCTTTCACCTGCTGAAATTGAAAGTTTTGAAGCTAAAGGAGCAGTCCTTGCAGGCCTTGGCCCTCGGATTCTCCGTGCAGAAACCGCCCCACTCTATGCCCTTAGCGCAGTGAGTGTTGTTACAGAATTAATGAAAAACGCGTGAAGGTAGATCTTCACGCGTTTCTTCTATATCTTATTTTATTCAGAATTTATTCGTTTTCTTATTTTTTATATATTACAAATTAATGGATTTTTTATAAAAAATGGAGTATTTGTATAAAAAGGGAGCCTACGTTTGGGATTTCTGGCTGATAGTGCTGGAAAGCTCCTCAAATAGCATGAAAGTCAATCGGACTAGTTTTCATATAGAGCTAAAAGTGATAGAATAGAAGGCAAGAAAGTGGAGAAAACTAGATGCCGAAAGAAGAACCTTTAACAGGGGGCCAGGTTATTGCCCTTACCAAAAAATACTTGTCGGGAGAGGATGTTGCATTTGTAGAAAAAGCTCTCCTTTATGCAGTCGACTGCCATAGTGGGCAATTCCGTAAATCAGGTGAACCCTATATCATCCACCCTATTCAAGTTGCCGGCATTTTGGCAAAATTGAAGTTGGATGCTGTGACGGTTGCCTGTGGTTTTTTGCACGACGTTGTCGAGGATACAAACGCGACCCTGGATGATTTAGAACGTGAATTTGGGCACGATGTCCGAGTGATTGTTGATGGAGTGACCAAGCTCGGGAAGGTCAAATACAAGTCCCATGAAGAGCAGCTGGCAGAGAACCACCGCAAGATGCTCATGGCCATGTCTCAGGATATCCGTGTCATCTTGGTCAAGCTAGCAGACCGCTTGCACAACATGCGGACTTTGAAGCATTTACGCAAGGACAAGCAAGAACGGATTTCTCAAGAAACCATGGAAATCTATGCGCCGCTAGCCCACCGTCTCGGGATTTCCAGCGTCAAGTGGGAATTGGAAGATCTATCCTTCCGTTATCTGAATGAAGTCGAGTTCTATAAAATTTCCCATATGATGAAGGAGAAGCGTCGCGAGCGGGAAGCCTTGGTAGAAGAAGTTGTCCAAAAGATCGAGTCCTATGCGGCAGAACGCCACCTCTATGGGAAAATCTATGGTCGTCCTAAGCATATCTACTCCATCTACCGCAAGATGCAGGATAAGAAGAAACGCTTTGATGAAATCTATGATTTGATTGCCATTCGCTGTATCCTGGAATCACCGAGCGATGTCTATGCCATGCTGGGCTATATCCACGAGTTGTGGAAGCCTATGCCAGGCCGTTTCAAGGACTACATCGCCAATCGGAAGGCCAATGGTTACCAGTCCATCCATACCACTGTTTACGGACCAAAAGGTCCCATCGAGTTCCAGATCCGTACCAAGGAAATGCACGAGGTTGCTGAGTACGGGGTTGCGGCACACTGGGCTTATAAGAAAGGAATCAAGGGCCAAGTCAATAGCAAAGAATCGGCTATTGGGATGAACTGGATCAAGGAGATGATGGAACTCCAAGACCAGGCGGATGATGCCAAGGAATTTGTTGATACTGTCAAAGAAAACTATCTGGCAGAAGAGATTTATGTCTTTACCCCAGATGGAGCGGTTCGTTCTCTTCCAAAGGATTCTGGACCGATTGACTTTGCCTATGAGATTCATACCAAGATCGGGGAAAAAGCGACTGGTGCCAAAGTTAATGGCCGTATGGTTCCTTTGACTACCAAGCTGAAAACGGGTGACCAGGTTGAAATCATCACCAATCCAAATTCATTTGGACCAAGTCGTGACTGGCTCAATATCGTCAAGACCAGCAAGGCCCGCAATAAGATCCGCCAATTCTTTAAGAACCAAGACAAGGAACTCTCGATCAACCGTGGACGAGAGTTGCTCATGGCCCAATTCCATGAGCATGATATGATTGCCAACAAGTTCATGGATAAGAAGCACATGGACAAGGTCTTGCAAAAGACCAGCTACAAGACCGAAGATGCCCTGTTTGCGGCCATCGGTTTTGGAGAAGTCGGAGCCATCTCTGTCTTTAATCGTTTGACGGAGGAAGAGCGTCGAGAAGAGGAAAAGGCCAAGGCGCGTGCAGAAGCTGAAGAGCTGGTCAAAGGTGGCGAAGTCAAGGTTGAAAACAAAAAAGACACCCTCAAGGTCCGCCATGAAGGTGGCGTGGTCATCCAAGGGGCTTCTGGTCTCTTGATCCGGATTGCTAAGTGTTGCAATCCCGTCCCAGGAGATACAATTGTCGGTTACATTACCAAAGGACGTGGGGTTGCCATTCACCGTCAAGACTGTATGAACCTGCGGGCCCAAGACAACTACGAGCAACGCTTGATCGACGTCGAGTGGGAAGACAATAACTCGACCAAGGACTACATCGCCCATATCGATATCTACGGCCTCAACCGCGCAGGCCTTCTCAATGATGTCCTTCAAGTCCTCTCTAATACGGCCAAGATGATCTCAACCGTCAATGCCCAACCAACCAAAGATATGAAGTTTGCCAATATCCACATTTCTTTCGGGATTCCAAATTTGTCCATGTTGACAACGGTTGTGGATAAGATTAAGAGTGTGCCGGAGGTGTACTCTGTTAAGCGTACCAACGGCTAATCTTCTGCGAAAATCGACTTCATACTGCGTTAGTTTCAACTGGCCTAACTACAGTTATGCCTGCGTCTCACTGCCTTGTCTGATGTCGATTTTCTTTGAAGATTGAGAAGTGTGGTTAGAATTCATTTATTGCTTGGTTAGCTCGCCTCGCCGTACTTCAGTACTGTCTTCGTCTCACTGCCTTGCCTGATGTCGATGTTCTTTCAAGGTTAGCGGTGAATGCCCAATAGATTGTTTAAATAGGATAATAAGATGAAATTAGTGATTCAACGGGTCAAAAGGGCCTCGGTTTCTATTGACGGTCAAGTTTATAGTCAGATTCAAGAAGGACTTCTTCTCTTGGTGGGAGTGGGGCCTGAGGATGACCAGAAGGATTTGGAGTATGCGGTGCGCAAGGTCACCCAAATGCGGATTTTCTCGGATGAAGAAGGGAAGATGAACTTATCTGTCAAGGATATTCAAGGAGAAATCCTCTCGATTTCTCAATTTACCCTCTTTGCCCAGACAAAAAAAGGCAATCGTCCAGCCTTTATCGGGGCAGCCAATCCAGAGATGGCCAGCCAGCTCTACGATGACTTCAATGATTTGTTAGAAAAGGAAGTCCCTGTCAAACGAGGGGTCTTCGCTGCAGATATGGCAATCGAACTTATTAATGATGGTCCGGTGACCATCATCCTCGATACGAAAAATCCATAGAAAAACAAGCCCTTGATTAAAGGGCTTGTTTGAATGTAGACAAATTACTTTTTACTTAGGATAGCTGGATAATTTTTCAAAAAAATCCTTATATTACTTTGAGTTGTCGAAGTAAATCTGAAACTTTCCGCCGTGAGAAAAATGCTTGAAACATTGTTGTTTCAAGCACTCGGGAGTTTTGAAACCTTAGGTTCAAAACTAAGTCATGGAACTTCGTAGAAGTTCGCTGACGTCCGTACTCACCTAAGGAAAGTTTTTAGGAATACTATTTCTTCAATCTGACATGCTCTTAATCAAAGGGCATGTTTTTCTATGTAAAGTTGTTGGGCAATCAGATGATTGATCTGGATGTCTTGGTCTTTGATCTGGAGCTGATAGAGGCCAGTGTAATCGTCGTAGCCTTTGAAGAGAATGTCATCCCCAATGGTCAGTTTGATCTGGTCTAAAAAATTCAGCAATTCAAAGCTATCCTGGACTCTTCGCAAACGATAGGTTCCCAGTTCGCTGACATCACTCAAACGGTCCTGGTAAGCCTCGATGAGGAGTTGTCCTTTAGGTGGAATGGTTCCTCCGTGGGGGCAGGTCTTAGGAGTGTCTAACATCTGGTCAAGTTTATCGATAAAGCGGTCGGAGACAGTATGCTCAAGCACCTCAGCCTCTTCATGGACTTCTTCAGTTGTATAGCCCAGTTTTTTGAGCAAGAACACTTCAATCAAGCGGTGCTTGCGAAAGAGATCGGAAACCGTTTGAAGGCCGAGCTCGGTGAGCAGATAGCCGTGGATCTTGTCTTTGATGAGGAGATTCTCCGAGATCATGCGTTTGACCATTTCAGTCACGGCTGGAGGCGAAACCTGCATTCGGGCCGCAATCTCTTTGTTACTAATTTTTTCATGTTGCGTGCCGATTTCATAGATGCACTTGAGGTAATCTTCTTTATTCGGTGTCATAGGGTCCTCTTTTCTTCGCTCCTTCTAGTATATCAAAAAAAGTGCGAAATGGCTTGGTCAGTGGATAGGAATTGTCTAGGAGGGCGAAAGATGATAGTATAGAAGCATAAACCAAGAGTAACATGGAAAGGAGGGGGCAGATGCAAGGACAGGAATTGGAAAAGCTTGGTTGGACGACCAGAGGTCTCAGCCACTTAGAAAACCGATTACAGTCTTGCGAAGATAAAGCAAGAAGGCGAGCTTGTTACCGCTCTGTCTTTGTCTTTGCCAGCCCTCTTTTCCAAGAGATGTGGCAGAGAGAACTGCAAGGATTGACGGCAGGTCGTGCCCAGGCCCTCTTAAAAGGGGTTATGCATCTCTGTCTCATGCCACAGGATTTATCGGGAACCTGTGAGGAGACTGCCTTCTTACTGAAGCGGTTCTGGCCAGATTGCCCGCCTCATTCGTCTTTTTGGTCCTCTTTTTCAAGAGTGGTTCAAGTAGCATTTGCTCAGGATCCATTAGCCAGCAAAGCAGGAGATCAGCTCTTAAAACGACAGGTTCACCAGTTTCGCTATCTGCTCTCTGCCTACCAGGCCCAGTGGATTCGGGAGCATTATGCCAGAGCGGGCCAGACTGATGAAGAGGCGCTACAAGCTTACTTGCAGGAGACAAAAGGGATCAAAATCGATGCTTATGCAGCGGCTCGTCTCCACAATAAGGTCTATGTGGATCAAGACGGCCAACTTGCCTTCCCATCTCGTGCCCAGGCCCAGTTGAACTTCAAGGTCTTGCTCAACTTTCATACAGAGTATATCCTAGATCAGGGTGGCCAGTTTCTCAACGAAGTGGATCCGAATCAGATTTCTGAAAATGGCATTGTCAATGGAGCCAGTTTCAACTATGGCTTAGCCAAAGGCCATACTCATAAGGACTTGGATATCGATCCCGTTAAACCATGGGATCCAGCTTTTCGCAAGAAGGTTCTCTATCAGCAAGGTGTTCGCTATCTAGCTCCGAAGAATGACCGCGGAGAGCAGGGCTATTGGAGTCGGAAGGGAACCTTTGCACAAGGAGGCAAGAGCTACAAGCAGCAGGTAGCACGGCGCGTGCGGAGTTTCCTCAGAGGCATCCCACGCTTACGCTGGCGAGTCCTCCTCCAGAATGGACTCCATCGGATTTTATAGTAGTCCTCTTTCGGATTGAAGACAAAGGCCTCTTAGAAACCCACTTAAGGAAAGTCTCTGAACGAATTTTGTAGATATAAAAAAGAGGTCGTAGACCTCTTTTTTATTTAATCAAGTGCTTTGACGGCTTCGATTGCCGCGTCGTAATTGGGTTCGCTGTTGATGTTGTCTAGGTATTCGACGTAAGTGACCTTGTTGTCCGCATCTAGGACCAAGACAGCGCGTGCGAGCAAATGCCATTCATTGATCAAGAGGCCATAGGCTTTTCCGAAGGAATGGTCGAAGTAGTCTGAGAGCATGATGGCATTTTCGATCCCTTCAGCAGCACACCATTTACCTTGAGCGAAAGGAAGGTCGACGGAAACCGTCAAGACCACAGTGTCCTCCATGTCAGAGAGGGCCTGGTTGAAGTGACGTGTTTGGGTGGAACAGATACCTGTGTCAATAGATGGGATCACGCTGAGGACTTTTTTCTTCCCAGCAAAATCAGCCAAAGATTTTTTCTCTAAGTTTGGTGTAGTCAGTGAAAAGTCATGAGCAGTATCGCCAACTTGAAGTTGAGATCCGGTAAAGGTAACAGGGTTTCCTAAAAATGTTGTCATAGCAAAGACTCCTTTTTTCTTTTCATTGTACATTAATGAAGGGGGAAGAGCCACTGATTTGTTTGAGAATCAAATCAGTTTGGAATCTTATTTGTTCAAACCTTCTGCGATTTTCTCCAAATTCCATTTCATCATGCTGTAGTAGCTGTCGCCTTCTTCGCCTTCTTTGGCGATCGAGTCAGTAAAGATCTTTGCAAAGATAGGGATATTGCTATCCTTAGACACAGTTTTCATAGGACGCTCATCGACACTGGATTCGACAAAGAGGGACGGTACTTTGGTTTGACGCAATTTCTCTAGCAGCGTTTTGATTTGTTCAGGTGTCCCTTCTTCTTCAGTGTTGATTTCCCAGATATAGGCAGATGGGACGCCGTAGGCTTTGGAGAAGTACTTGAAGCAACCCTCACTGGTTACGATCATCTTCTTCTCTGCTGGGATGTTATTGAATGCTTGCTTGGCTTCTTGATCCAGCTTGCTCAGTTTTTCAGTATAGGCTGCTAGATTTTTTTCGTAGAAGTCCTTATTTTTTGGATCTTTGGCGATCAATTGTTTAGCAATGTTTTTAGCATAGATGATCCCGTTTTCGAGATTGAGCCAAGCGTGAGGGTCTTCTTTTCCAGCTTGGTTTTGGCCTTCTAGGTAGATGACCTCTACGCCATCGCTGGCAGCGAAATAGTCCTTGTTTTCTACTTTATTAGCATTTTTGACCAACTTGGTAAACCAAGCATTGCCACCCGTTTCGAGGTTGATGCCGTTGTAGAAGATGAGGTCTGCTTGTGAAGTTTTTTTGACATCTTCTGGGAGTGGTTCGTATTCATGGGGATCTTGGCCGACAGGGACAATACTGTGTAGCTCGATTTTATCCCCCGCGATATTTTTGGTGATATCTGCGAGGATGGAGTTGGTGGTGACCACCTTCAATTTATCAGATGAGGACTTGGAAGAAGAGCCTTTGCTACAGGCCATAAGGCCGAATAAGAGCGCCACAAAGAGGGCAAGGACAGAAGCGATTTTTTTCATGTGTTTCTCCTTTAATGAGGTGAAAGAGCGTGCTTATTCTTTCTCTGCTTAGGAGCGATAAAGAAGCTGATGAGAAAGAAGACTGCAGAAGTGAGGACGATACAAGACCCAACGGCGATGTTAAAGCTGTAGCCAATAAAGAGTCCCAGGATGGATGCAAGAGCACCTAATCCGGATGAAAGGAGCATCATGGACCAGAGGCTATTGGCATAGAGATAGGCTGTCGCAGCGGGTGTGATGAGCATGGCAACGATGAGAATGGTCCCGACACTCTGCATAGCAGTGACAGAAACCAAGGTCAAGAGCACCATGAGAAGGTAGTGATAGACCTTGACCCGGACGCCCATGGACTGAGCCAGAACGGGGTCAAAAGATGTGAGCAGTAAGGGTCGAAAGAGCAGGCAAATCACCAGCAAGACCGCCACCCCAATACCGATGGTCATCCACATATCCTGGTCTTGCACGGCCAAGATATTCCCAAAGAGGATGTGGAAAAGGTCGGTGGAACTTTTAGCGATTCCAATCAGAATGACTCCTAAGGCGAGGAAAGAAGAAAAGGTAATCCCAATTGCAGTGTCGCTCTTGATGATGGAGTTGCTCTTGATATAGGTGATGAGGATGGAAGCTAAAAGTCCAAAGGTAATGGCGCCAATAAAGAAATTGATGCCCAGGATAAAGGAAAGGGCCACACCTGGAAGGACCGCGTGTGAGATGGCATCTCCCATGAGAGACATGCCTCGCAAAATGATGAAACATCCGACTGCACCAGCGACGATCCCTATGGCAATAGCTGTAATGAGAGCGTTTTGGAGGAAATGAAATTGTTGTAATCCATCGATAAATTCTGCAATCATCTGATTTCACCTCCTATAAAAAGTTCATGACCGTAGGCTGCGTGAAGATTCTCTTTGGTAAAGGTTTCTTCTGTTTTCCCAAAAGCAATCAGTTTGCGATGAAGGAGCAGGATCTGGTCAAAATAAGCTGGGACCTTGCTCAGATCGTGATGGACAATCAGGATGGTCTTGCCTTCCTTTTTCAAGGTTTGGAGTGTCTGCATGATGATGTCTTCGCTAACAGAGTCAATCCCAGCAAAGGGCTCATCCAAGAAGATGACCTCTGCTTCTTGAACCAAGCAGCGGGCGATCAGAACCCTTTGGAATTGCCCTCCTGAAAGCTGGCCAATCTGGCGATCTGCTAGATCAAGAAGATTGACAAGTTTCAAGGCATTTTCTACTTTTTGGAGATCCTCTTTGCTTTTTCTCTTGAAGATAGAAAGATGGGGATAGAGCCCCAGCGAGACACACTCCCGCACCGTGATGGGGAAGTGGAAATCAATAGCGGATTTCTGTTCGACGTAGGCCACTCGTTGAAGAACTTGGCCGAGGTCTTTTTGATCGAGTTGGACCTTTCCCGAATGAGGGAGAAGTCCTAGCATGGCCTTGATCAGGGTTGATTTTCCAGCTCCGTTGGGTCCAAGAATGCCTAGGATGGTTGGACCCTGGATGGTGAGGGAAAGATCCTCCAAGGCCAGTGTTTGCTGGTAAGCAACACTTAGATGTTCAATTTGAATCATGATTTTGCTCCTTTACCATTAATATACATGAATGAAAAAATTAAGTCAAGTTAATTTTTAAAATAATTTAGATTAAATCTTTTGTAATCATTGAAAAATAGACCTATTTTTGATAAGGTTAATAGAAAAGAATGAAAGTGAGAAGATCATGGTACGTTTACAAGATGATTTTTATGATTACGTCAATGGGGAATGGGCTGAGACAGCTGTTATTCCTGATGACAAACCGTCAACTGGTGGTTTTATGGACTTGATCCAAGATATCGAAAACTTGATGTTGGATATTACCGGAAAATGGCAACGGGGAGAAGAATTGCCTGAAGACAGCATTCTGCAAAACTTTGTCAAATACCACAAAATGGTGGCAGATTTTGATGCGCGGGAAGCAGCTGGTGTAGCAACAGTCATGCCCTTGATCAATGAAATTAAGGCTCTGTCTTCTTTTGAAGACTATACCAGCAAGTTGGGGACCTATGAACTAGCTGGTAAACCAAATCTCATGCCATTTAGCGTGTCACCAGACTTTATGAATGCTCAAATGAATGTCTTGTGGGGAGAGTCTCTTGCTCTCATCTTGCCAGATACGACCTACTATGAAGAAGGAAACGAAAAAGGACCAGAATTGCTGGCTATCTGGCGCCAAATGATGGAAAAACTCTTGGCAAAATTTGATTTCTCAGAGGAAGAAATCAAAGATATCCTGGATAAGGTCATTGCAGCGGACGCAGAATTAGCCAAATATGTCTTGTCAAATGAAGAAAGATCAGAGTACAACAAACTCTACCATCCTTATGAGTGGGCAGATTTCAAGGCCTTGGTTCCAGAATTGCCACTCGATGCCTTCTTTACTGAAGTGATCGGACAAACACCAGATAAAATCATCGTGCCAGAAGAGCGTTTCTGGAAAGAATTTGCACCAAAATACTACTCGGCAGCCAACTGGGAAACCATTCATGCCAAATTGAAACTCGGTGCAGCCTTAGATTGGACGTCTTTCTTGACCGAAGAAATCCGTGTCTTGTCTGGTGAATATGGACGGATCATCACGGGGATTCCAGAACCTCGTCCAAAAGAAAAAGCCGCTTTGGCCTTGGCAGAAGGACCTTATAGCCAAGCGCTTGGACTCTGGTATGCGGGAGAAAAATTCTCACCAGAAGCAAAAGCAGACGTAGAGCATAAAGTAGCGACCATGATTGACGTCTACAAGGAGCGCTTAGAAAAAGCAGACTGGCTCGCTCCTGAAACTCGTGAAAAAGCCATTGTCAAACTCAATGTCATTACACCGCATATTGGCTACCCTGAAAAATTACCAGAAACATACGCCAAAAAGATTATCGACGAGAGCAAGACCTTGGTGGAAAATGCTCAAGCTCTCTATGAAATTTCCATTGCCCATACTTGGAGCAAGTGGAACCAACCAGTCGATCGGAGCGAATGGCACATGCCAGCTAATATGGTCAATGCTTACTATGATCCGCAACAAAACCAAATCGTCTTCCCAGCAGCGATTTTACAAGCACCTTTCTATGACCTTCACCAATCATCATCAGCCAACTACGGCGGAATCGGTGCGGTCATTGCCCATGAAATCTCCCACGCCTTTGACACCAATGGAGCCTCCTTTGACGAGCACGGTAGCTTGAAAGACTGGTGGAAGCCAGAAGATTACGAAGCCTTTACCGCTCGTACTCAAAAAGCCATCGATCAGTTCGAAGGTCAAGACTCATACGGTGCCAAGATCAACGGGAAATTGACCGTTTCTGAAAACGTAGCAGACCTCGGTGGTATCGCTGCAGCTCTTGAAGCCGCTAAGAAAGAGGAAGATTTCTCAGCAGAAGAATTCTTCACCAACTTTGCTCGCATCTGGCGCATGAAAGCCCGAACAGAGTACATGCAACTCCTCGCAAGTGTCGATGTCCACGCACCAGGAAAACTCCGCACCAATGTCCAATTACCAAACTTTGACGAATTCTTTGAAACCTTTGATGTCAAAGAAGGCGACGGCATGTGGCGCGCACCAGAAGACCGTGTGATTATTTGGTAATTAAGATACTAAGCCCGTAAAAAAAGCGAGAAGAAAATAGGAGATTGACCATGTGGGCCATGCTCACCAGGCAATCTCTCTTTTTCTCGATGCTCGTGAAAGAATAAGAAATCCCCAAAGCCAAGTTTCAGTAAATTGAAACTAGCTTTGGGGATTTTTGAGTGGATTAGAAATAACAGTGAATGTCATGATCTAAAAAAACTTGCTGGTAGTCATATAAATCTTCTGGATGCAGGGCTTTTATTCCTTCCATTTCATAGCGACGTCCTAAAAGCTTGTATTTGTTTTCTCCAAACTGGTGAAATGGGAGCAGTTGTACTTCATCGATGTTGAGAGAATTAAAAAGGGAAGCAAATTCTTCAGCATCAGTTAAAGAGTCATTGAAATTAGGAATGACTGGAATACGTAAAACGATTGTTTTGTTTTGAGCAAAGGCATAATGAATATTTTTAATAATCAGATGATTGTTGACTCCGACAACCTTCTTATGTTTAAGTGTATTGTAATGTTTAAGGTCTGTATAAATAAAATCAACATACTGAATGAGATCGACAAATTTCTCATGTTCAACAAAAGCTGTCGTTTCGATTGCAGTATGAAGTCCAACTTCTTTCGCAGCTTTTAAGATTGCTTTGGCAAATTCAAATTGAGCGAAGATTTCTCCGCCAGACAGAGTAAGGCCACCACCAGATTCTTCGTAAAAGTCAACGTCTTTTAAGACATCATCTATGATCTCGGTAACTGTTTTTTCTTCTCCTGTGATGGTTTCCTTTTTAGTAACAGCATCCAACATTTTTTCAGGATTTGCACGCTGGGATTCAGGATTGGAGCACCATGGACAACGTAGGGGACATCCTTTTAGAAATACAGTAGTTCGGATGCCAGGGCCATCATGGATACTAAAGTGTTGGATATTAAAGATTATGCCACGATTTTGTTCCATATTTTTGCTCTCCTATCAATCTAGTAAGTCCATTATACATTATTTAAGAAACTAATTCAATTACGAACGAAAGTTTATTTTGTTTTGAATTCACTCGAAAATTTGCTAAAATAGAAAAGAGGTAAAAACAATGCAACGTTTAGATGAAATATTGAAATTAGTATCGGAATTTGAAAAGATTGATGTTAATAGCTTGTCTGAGAAATTACAAGTCTCTAAAGTGACCATTCGAAAGGATTTGGACAAGCTAGAATCCAAAGGATTATTGCATAGAGAACACGGCTATGCTGTTTTAAATAGTGGAGATGATATCAATGTTCGATTGTCCTTTCAATATGATACCAAGAAAAGAATAGCCAGGGAAGCTGCTAAATTAATTAAGGATAACGACACGGTTTTGATTGAATCGGGCTCTACATGTGCTTTGCTAGCGGAAGAAATTTGCCAAACAAAAAAGAATGTCAAGATTGTGACAAATTCTTACTTTATTGCAGATTATATTCAGGAATATGATTCTTGTAAAATCATCCTACTTGGTGGTGAATTTCAAAAAGAATCGAGAGTGACTGTAGGTCCGCTTTTGAAAGAATTAATCCGCTCGTTTAGAGTTCCCTTTGCTTTTGTAGGGGTTGACGGATATGATGATGAACTTGGTTTTACTGGGAAAGATATGATGAGAAGTGAAGTTGTTCAAGCTATGTCCGATGTTTCTAAGGAAGTGGTTGTCTTGACAGATTCAAGTAAATTTGGGAAATGTGGAACCGTCAGACGATTTGCACTTTCACAAGTTTCGAGAGTCATAACAGATAAGAATATATCTCAAGAAGCGAAAGAAAAACTTGAGGATTCACAAACGATTTTAACTTTAGTATAAGAAGGAGAAGCCAATTGAAAGATGAACGGAAAAAGTTACTTGCTAAATTAGCCTATCTATACTATGTTGAAGACAAAAGTCAATCGCAAATCGCAGCAGAAACTGGAATCTACCGTACAACTGTCAGCAGAATGCTAGCAGAGGCCAAGAAAGAGGGCGTTGTAAAAATTGAAATCGAAAACTTTGATACTCGCCTCTTCCATTTAGAAAATTATATCAAACAAAAATATGGCTTAAAAGCTATCGAAATTATACCGAATCTAGTTGATGAGCCTCGAGAAAGCCTTGAAAAGCGACTGGCTCAAGCAAGTGCGGTCATGCTGCGTAATTTGATTGAAGATGGAATGACAGTCGGATTTTCATGGGGCAAGTCTCTCAGATTAATGGTAGAACAAGTTGGAACGAAGCGTTTGGATGGTGTTCAGTTTTATCCCCTAGCTGGAGGTCCCAGTCATATTCATGCTCGCTACCATGTCAATACGCTGATCTACAGTATGGCGAGTAAATTTCATGGGGAATGTCATTTTATAAACGCGAGTGTCATTCAAGAAAATTCTGAGGTGACGGAAGGTATCTTATCTTCTAAGTATTTTGAGGATTTGAAAGCTAGTTGGCGTTGCTTGGATGTTGCGGCTGTGGGGATTGGTGGCCATGCAGATAGCAAGAATCCTCAGTGGTTTGATATGCTGACATCGAATGATTTTAAGAAATTGAAGTCAGAACAGGCTGTAGGAGAAGTATGCTGTCGTTTCTTTGATCAAGAAGGTGTCCCCGTTTATCCTGAATTACAGGAAAGAACAATATCTATCACATTGGAGGAATTAAGAAAGGTACCAAACACCATCTCTTTAGCCTACGGTGATCAGAAAGCAAAAGCTATTTTATCGGTTTTGAAAGCCAACTATATCAATCATTTAGTCACAGATGAAGCGACGATCTTAAAAGTTTTAGAATTAGATGGTGATCAGCAATTTACTAAAAAATAGGACAGCAGGAATGCGGTCCTTATTTTTTTGAGTCAAAAAGCACAAATGTGCAAAAATCAAAAACAACAATCAAATGTTGCGATTTTTATTGACCGGCAAAAATATAAATGGTATATTGACAATAGAAAAAGCGCTTTCAGTAGATTGACAAAGGAGTGTAGTGCACATGGAAATAATTGTTGCAGACCAAATTATTATGGGATTGATTTTAAATGCGGGTGATGCTAAACAGCATATTTACCAAGCTTTATCATATGCTAAGGAGGGCGATTTTACATCTTCTGAAGGCGAAATTGCAAAAGCAGATGCAGCATTGCTAGAAGCGCATAACCTGCAAACACAATTTTTAGCCCAGGAAGCAGGTGGGACAAAGACAGATATTACAGCTCTGTTTGTGCACTCACAAGATCACTTAATGACTTCAATCACAGAGATTAACTTGATTAAAGAAATGATTGACTTACGTAAAGAACTTTCAGCGAAACAATAAGGAGGAAAAGAAGATGAAAATTGGATTGTTTTGTGCAGCAGGATTTTCAACAGGAATGTTGGTAAATAATATGAAGGTGGCGGCTAAGGAATTAGGGATTGATGCTGAAATCGATGCCTATTCTCAAGCGAAATTAGCAGATTTTGCCCCAGAAATCGATGTTGCATTGTTGGGCCCTCAAGTAGCTTATACTTTGGATAAATCAAAAGCGATTTGTGAGGCAAACCATATTCCTATTGCTGTCATCCCTATGGCAGATTATGGGATGTTGGATGGTAAGAAAGTACTAAATCTAGCTCTAGAATTGCTAGGAGAAAAATAAGGAGGCTTCCCATGTCTAATTTTAATTCTCAGAAAATTATCGCTCCAATCATGCGTTTTGTAAACATGAAAGGAATTATTGCTCTTAAAGATGGGATGTTAGCGATCCTTCCATTAACGGTAGTTGGTAGTTTGTTTCTGATTATTGGGCAATTACCATTTGAAGGTCTTAATCAGGCTATTGCTAGTGTATTTGGCGATACATGGACAGAGCCATTTATGCAGGTTTATTCAGGAACATTCGCCATCATGGGATTAATTTCTTGCTTCTCCATTGGTTATTCATATGCTAAAAACAGTGGTGTAGAACCTTTGCCAGCAGGAGTTTTGTCCCTATCTTCATTCTTTATCTTGTTAAAATCTTCTTATGTACCAGCTAAGGGAGAACCGATTGGCGATGCCATTGCAAAAGTATGGTTTGGTGGTCAAGGGATTATCGGTGCTATTATTATTGGTCTGGTAGTTGGTGCGATTTATACTGTGTTTATCCAAAGACATATTGTTATTAAAATGCCAGAACAAGTACCTCAAGCCATTGCCAAACAATTTGAAGCGATGATTCCTGCTTTCGTGATTTTCTTACTATCAATGATTGTCTATATCGTATCAAAAGTAGTGACAAGTGGCGGTACCTTCATTGAAATGATCTATGATGTCATTCAGGTTCCTCTACAAGGTCTAACAGGATCACTTTACGGAGCGATTGGAATTGCCTTCTTTATTTCGTTCTTATGGTGGTTTGGTGTGCACGGACAATCAGTTGTCAATGGTGTAGTAACAGCCTTGCTACTTTCTAACCTGGATGCTAATAAATCAATGTTGGCAGCTGGGAAGTTATCCGTTGAAAATGGTGCCCACATTGTAACCCAACAATTCCTAGATAGTTTCCTTATTTTGTCTGGATCAGGTATAACCTTTGGTTTGGTTATTGCTATGTTATTTGCTGCTAAGTCAAAACAATATAAGGCACTTGGGAAAGTTGCAGCTTTTCCTGCAATCTTCAATGTTAATGAACCCGTCGTATTTGGCTTCCCAATTGTAATGAACCCAGTGATGTTCCTTCCATTTATTATCGTTCCAATTTTAGCAGCGATAATTGTTTATACTTCAATTGCTATTGGGTTCATGCATCCATTCTCAGGTGTGACCCTTCCTTGGAGTACACCAGCCATTATTTCTGGATTTATGGTTGGAGGTTGGCAAGGTGCGTTCGTTCAAGTGCTAGTTCTTGCAACCTCGACTGTCGTATATTTCCCATTCTTCAAATTCCAAGATAATCTTGCCTATAACAACGAATTACAGGCTGAAAAATAGTGCGTTTATTAGGAATGCACAGATGTGCGACTAGAATAGAATTTATAGGTATTATCCATAATTCATTGAAATTCGTAAAGTTTAATGCTACTATAGTTACGAAAGAAAACAAAATAATTTCAAAAGAAAGGTTTTGAAAAAATGAAACAAGTAGAAGTAGCAAGTACAAGCATTAAAACAGAATATTTTGGAAGCCTCACTGAACGCATGAATAAGTATCGTGAAGACGTCTTAAACAAGAAGCCTTATATCGACGCTGAACGTGCTGTTCTTGCAACTAAGGCATATGATCGTTATAAGGAACAACCAAATGTTCTTAAACGTGCCTATATGTTGAAAGAGATTCTTGAAAATATGACAATCTATATTGAGGATGAATCCATGATTGCTGGAAACCAAGCATCCTCTAATAAAGATGCTCCGATCTTCCCAGAATATACTTTAGAGTTCGTTCTGAAGGAATTGGATCTTTTTGAAAAGCGGGATGGTGACGTCTTCTATATTACGGAAGAAACGAAAGAGCAGCTCCGTAGTATCGCACCGTTCTGGGAAAATAATAACTTACGTGCAAGAGCTGGAGCTCTTCTACCTGAAGAAGTATCTGTTTATATGGAAACAGGATTCTTCGGTATGGAAGGGAAGATGAATTCAGGAGATGCCCACTTAGCAGTCAATTATCAAAAATTATTGCAATATGGCTTGAAAGGTTTTGAAGAAAGAGCTCGCCAAGCTAAAGCAGCCCTAGATCTAACGGATCCAGCTAGCATTGATAAGTACCATTTTTACGATTCTATCTTTATCGTAGTTGATGCTGTTAAGACCTATGCTCAACGATTTGTGGAACTTGCTAAACAACTTGCTGAAACAGCAACTCCTGAACGTAAGAAGGAATTGCTTGAAATTGCAGAGATTTGCTCAAAAGTTCCATACGAGCCTGCAAGTACATTTGCAGAGGCTGTTCAGTCCGTTTGGTTTATCCAATGTATTCTTCAGATTGAATCAAATGGACACTCACTTTCATATGGCCGTTTTGACCAATATATGTATCCATACGTTAAAGCTGATTTGGAAAGTGGACGGGAAACTGAAGAGAGTATTGTTGAACGCTTGACCAACCTTTGGATTAAGACTATTACAATTAACAAAGTACGTAGTCAAGCACATACCTTCTCATCTGCAGGTAGTCCGCTATATCAAAACGTTACGATTGGTGGTCAAACGCGTGATAAGAAAGATGCCGTTAACCCATTGTCTTATTTAGTGTTGAAGTCTGTTGCTCAAACTCACCTTCCTCAACCAAACTTAACTGTTCGTTACCATGCTGGTTTGGATGCCCGCTTCATGAACGAATGTATTGAAGTTATGAAGCTCGGATTCGGTATGCCTGCTTTCAATAATGATGAGATCATTATTCCATCCTTTATTTCAAAAGGTGTTCTTGAAGAAGATGCTTATGATTACAGTGCAATTGGTTGTGTAGAAACAGCTGTTCCAGGTAAATGGGGATATCGCTGTACAGGTATGAGTTATATGAACTTCCCTAAAGTTTTGCTCATCACGATGAATGATGGAATCGATCCTGCTTCTGGCAAGCGCTTTGCACCAAGCTTCGGCCATTTTAAAGACATGAAGAGCTTCGATGAATTGCAGACTGCTTGGGACAAGACTTTGCGTCACTTAACCCGCATGAGTGTGATCGTAGAAAACTCGATCGACCTATCTCTTGAAAGAGAAGTGCCAGATATCCTCTGTTCAGCTTTGACAGATGACTGTATTGGACGTGGAAAACACCTAAAAGAAGGTGGAGCTGTCTACGATTATATTTCTGGTCTACAAGTGGGTATTGCAAACTTATCCGATTCACTTGCAGCAATCAAGAAACTGGTATTCGAAGAAGGACGCTTAACGCCACAAGAGCTATGGCATGCTCTGGAAACCGATTACGAGGGCGAACGTGGAAAAGAAATCCAAGAGATGCTTATCCATGATGCACCGAAGTATGGAAACGATGATGACTATGCAGACAGCTTAGTTCGAGAAGCATACGATATTTATGTGGATGAAATTGCTAAATATCCAAATACTCGCTATGGACGTGGGCCAATCGGTGGTATCCGTTACTCAGGTACATCTTCTATTTCAGCCAATGTAGGACAAGGTCGTGGAACATTAGCTACTCCGGACGGTCGTAATGCTGGAACTCCACTAGCAGAAGGATGCTCTCCATCCCACAATATGGACCAACATGGCCCAACATCTGTTCTAAAATCTGTTTCTAAATTGCCAACAGATGAAATTGTTGGTGGTGTTTTACTGAACCAAAAAGTAAACCCACAAACTTTAGCCAAAGAAGAAGATAAATTAAAACTTATTGCTTTACTCCGTACGTTCTTTAATCGTCTACATGGCTACCATATTCAATACAATGTGGTTTCTAGAGAAACGTTGTTAGATGCTCAAAAACATCCGGAAAAACACCGTGACTTAATTGTACGTGTTGCAGGCTACTCAGCTTTCTTCAATGTACTATCAAGAGCTACACAAGATGATATTATTGGACGGACAGAGCATACTCTATAGTAAAGAGGTATGTATATGGAATTTATGCTTGATACTTTAAATTTAGATGAGATAAAAAAATGGGCACGAGTGTTACCCCTTGCTGGGGTAACTTCGAACCCAACAATTGCTAAAAAAGAAGGGGACATTGATTTTTTTGATCGTATCCATAAGGTGCGAGAAATCATTGGGGGCTCTCCTTCCATCCATGTTCAAGTTGTCGCAAAAGATTATGAAGGAATTTTGAAAGATGCGGCTAAAATTCGCGAACAATGCGATGAAAACACCTATATTAAAGTCCCAGTAACACTTGAAGGACTTGCTGCAATTAAAGTGTTAAAAGCAGAGGGTTACAAAATTACTGCAACAGCAATCTATACTGTTTTTCAAGGGCTGTTAGCGATTGAGGCAGGAGCCGACTATTTAGCACCTTATTACAATCGTATGGAAAACTTAAACATTGATTCAGCTCAGGTTATTTCTCAGTTAGCGAGTGCCATAGAGCGTAATCATTCATCAAGCAAAATTCTAGCAGCTTCCTTTAAAAATGTAGCTCAAGTTAATCGAGCATTTAAAGAAGGAACACAAGCAATTACGGCAGGGGCAGATGTATTTGAAGCAGCTTTTGGAATGCCTTCTATTGCAAAAGCAGTAGATGACTTCGAAGCAGATTGGTCAGCCGTTCATCATAAGAATACAATTTGATAAAGGAGGAGTGTATGAGAAATTTTGCAAGTCCATCTCGTTACATTCAAGGTGAAAATGCTTTATTTGAAAATGCAAAACCTATTTTAGAACTGGGGAGTCATCCCGTTTTACTCTGTGATTCAGTAGTCTATGATATCGTAGGGGAACGTTTTGAAAAGTATCTCCTTCGGTATGGCTTTACAGTTTTGCCAGTATTCTTCAATGGTGAAGCTTCTGATAATGAAATCAATCGTGTGGTCAGTCTGGCAGAAGAGAATGGCTGTGACTTAGTCATCGGACTTGGCGGAGGAAAGACCATCGATAGTGCAAAAGCCATTGCCGATCTTCTAAAATCACCAGTTGTCATTGCTCCGACCATTGCCTCTACAGATGCTCCGGTTTCAGCCTTGTCAGTTATCTACACGGATGAAGGTGCCTTTGCTCGCTATATCTTCTATTCTAAAAACCCAGAATTGGTCTTGGTGGATAGCAAAGTTATCTCTCAAGCACCAAAACGTTTACTCGCTTCTGGTATCGCAGATGGCTTAGCGACTTGGGTTGAAGCGCGTGCGGTGATGCAAGCCAACGGAAAAAACATGCTAGGCAAACACCAAACTTTAGCTGGTGTCGCGATTGCGCAACGTTGTGAAGAAATTTTATTTGCAGACGGACTCCAAGCCATGGCTGCTTGTGAAGCCAAAGTGGTAACGCCTGCTCTTGAAAACATCATTGAAGCCAATACTCTTCTCAGTGGGATTGGATTTGAAAGTGGTGGTTTGGCAGCAGCTCATGCCATCCATAATGGTTTTACTGCCCTCACTGGCGATATCCACCATTTGACTCACGGTGAAAAAGTTGCTTATGGAACCTTGGTTCAATTGTTCTTGGAAAATCGTCCTAAAGAAGAATTGAATAAATACATTCGTTTCTATCAACAAATAGGTATGCCAACCACTCTGAAAGAAATGCATCTTGAAAATGCAAGCTACGAAGATCTTCTCAAGGTTGGCCAACAAGCCACCATCGAAGGAGAAACCATCCATCAAATGCCATTCAAGGTACAAGCCTCTGATATTGCCCAAGCCATTGTAGCAGTAGATGCTTATGTCAAGTCCTTAGGCTAATCAAAGAAATACAGAAACCATCGTCTGTTGGCGATGGTTTTTTTGATGGTTGGTCGTTTCGTTTGATTTGGAGGTGTATCCTTCTGAATGAATAGCTTTTCCCTTCCACATAGCTGAAAAATGCAACCATATAGAAGGATCAAAGGCAAATGCTCCGATTTTTGATAGACTCAGGAGGTAGCGTTACAAATACAAATTGGAGGAAATGAAATGATAGAATGTAGTCAAAAAGAATTGGAACAAATTGTAGGAGGTGGGGGTTCTCGCCCAAATGTGATTTCAGGTCAGTCAGATAAGATTGAGATTGGACGTCCTGGCTTTGTGAAGCGACCACCGCTCGCTCGTATTTAAGATATGATAGCAATCTTGATCATGGTGTTTTGAAATCTAGATAGGAAGAATAGGAGAAAAAATGAAAATCTATGCAGAAACAGAATTGACAACAAATGAACTTGAACAAACCGTTGGAGGGGTGATTACTCCGACCAGAAGTCCTGAACTAACATATGGTGGCGGTGGCTGGGGAACCTCTGGAATTTACCCGGGCTGGGGGAATCAAGGAATGTCTCCGACGAGTAGCGGTTTTGGCTGGTTAATGCAAATTGCGCCAGCGTTTAGTAGAAAAAGAAAGTAAGATTGAAAGGTGAATGCAATGAGAAAGACAGACAGACCGTTTCAACTCGCGACACTAGGGATTCTCTGCATCAATTTTGCGCTTTTTAACGTGGGGCTCCCAACGGATTTAGTGGGCCACCTATCGGATGACTCTTATTATGGCTTGCTCCTCTTGTTGATTGGATTGATTGGGGGGTTAGCCGTTACACTCTTGGTAAAGAGTCGTCGTTGGGACTTGTACGGGAAATTTACTTTTAAAGCTTCTTATTTTGCGGTTTTTGTGCTTGTTTTTCTTGCTCACTTTTTATGGGATATGTTTTCTGCAGAGGTATTTCCACCGACTAAGAATTCCGTAGCCCTTGCAGAAGTATCTAGTGGTTTGTCAGGCTGGGCCTTGGTATTGATACGTTATGTCTATGCCTGCTTGCTGGCTCCTATTGTGGAAGAACTAGTCTTTCGTGATTTGGTCATGACGGCGTTGGCATCTTATCAGAAGTATAAGCTGGATATGCTGGTGTCTGCTTCCTTGTTCAGCCTCTCGCATGTCTGGCAGCATGGTTGGGATTTGCCAAGCTTTATCGTTTACTTGGTACCGGGCCTGCTATTTTGTGCGGTCCTGCGCTATACCAAATCGATCTACTGGGCCATCCTTCAGCATGCCTCTTGGAATAGCTTCCTTACCCTCGTATCCCTCCTGGTCAGTGGGATTTAAGCAAGGGGAGATAGTGGCAGGGGCTTTTATTCATCATCAAAGAAGCAGTTCAATACTGCTTTTTGTATGGAATCAAAACCACTATTTTTCTTAACTTTTGAAATATTATACAGTTAAACGTTTACATTTTTCCACAAAGTGCTATAATTTAATATGAAGAATAACATTTTATACAGAGGTGATCCATATGAAAAAAGGGAAGCTACTCTTAGCCACCGGCGCTCTACTTTTGTCTGTAAGCGCACTGGTAGCCTGCTCACAAGGAGGGAAATCTTCAAGTTCGGGTGAAAAAGTTTTTAGCTATGTTTACACTACTGATCCAGATACATTAGATTATTCTCTGTCCAATAAGCAATCAACTTCAGAATTTACAGGAAATGCTGAAGATGGCTTATTAGAAGTGGATCAGTATGGGAACTTAATTTCATCTCTTGCTAAGGATTGGTCTGTCTCAAAGGATGGTTTGACATACACTTATAAGCTCCGTAAAGGGGTTAAATGGGTAACCGCTGAGGGGGAAGAATTCGGAGAAGTTAAGGCTCAAGACTTTGTGACGGGGCTTCAACATGCTGCGGATAAAAAGTCTCAAGCTCTTTACTTGGTCCAGAAGTCAGTGAAAGGATTGGATGATTATGTATCTGGAAAATCCAAAGATTTCTCTACTGTTGGAGTCAAGGCTATTGATGATTATACCGTTGAGTATACGTTGAATCAGCCTGAAAGTTTCTGGAATTCTAAAACCACCATGGGCATTTTGATGCCAGTTAATAAAGAATTCTTAGATTCTAAAGGGGATGACTACGGTCAAGGCACTAACCCTTCTAGTATTCTTTATTGTGGCCCATACTTGATTAAATCCATCACATCTAAATCTGTTGTGACCCTTGAAAAAAATCCCTCTTATTGGGATGCTGATAATGTAAAAATTTCTAAGGTCAAGCTAACCTATTATGATGGACAAGATTCAGAATCTTTGATTCGTGGCTTTGATAACGGAGACTTTACGGTTGCCCGTGTCTTTCCGAATGGTTCCAACTATAAGAGTGTAGAGAAGAAACACAAAGATGACATCGTCTTTAGTGACCAAGGATCTTCTACTTATAACTTGTCCTTCAATATTGACCGTCAAGCTTATGAGATTACGACGAAGACGACAGATGCTCAAAAGAGCTCAACCAAGAAAGCAATCTTGAATAAGGACTTCCGTCAAGCAGTCTTGTTTGCATTTAATCGTCAGGCATATGTAGCTCAAGCTAATGGTGAGGCATCTGCCGATAAGGTTATTCGAAATACTTTTGTTCCACCTAGCTTTGTTCAAATTGATGGAAAAGAATTTGGTAACTCGGTAGAAAAATATCTAGGAGAACATGGGGAAGAATGGCAAGGAGTATCTGTTACAGATGGAAAAGATACTCTTTATAATCCAAATAAGGCAAAAGAAGAATTTGCTAAGGCTAAAACAGTACTTCAAAGTCAAGGAGTTGAATTCCCAATTCATTTGGATCTTCCAGTAGCATCAACTTATACTGTAGGCGTTAAACAGGCCCAATCTTTTAAACAATCGATTGAATCAACCCTAGGGTCAGAAAATGTTGTTATCGACCTGAAAATGGTTTCTGAGGATGATCTTCAACGAGTGACCTACTTTGCTGAAAATGCTTCTCAACAAGACTGGGATTTGAACAATAACTTGGGTTGGGGACCAGACTATACCGATCCATCTTCTTACCTAGATATCACAAACTCTAAGACGGGTGAAAATGCCAATGCCTACTTTGGATTTGATGCGGGTACCAATAATGCCGCAGCCAAAGAAGCTGGTTTTGATGAATATGATCAATTGATCGAAGATGCGCACAATGAAACCAAAGATGTCAATGCCCGCTATGAAAAATATGCTAAGGCTCAGGCTTGGTTGACAGATAGTGCCCTCTTGATCCCGATTCATTCAGATGGTGCCTCTCCAGGTGTGCGTAAGACAGTTCCATACTCAGCTGCCTTTGCTTGGACAGGACACAAGGGTCAATCCTTCAACTACAAGTACTTGGAATTGCAAGACAAAGTCTTGACAGCCAAAGAGTACGATGAAGCGCGTGAACAATGGAAGAAAGAAAAAGAAGAATCCAATAAGAAAGCTCAAAAAGAACTAGAAAGTCACGTAGAAGACTAGGAATTTAAGAGCAATTGTCTATTGAACAGGGAAGAGAATGGGACAGAAATCGGTAATTCGTTAGAATTCGATTTCGTCGTCCCACCTCCGCACAGTTGAGTAGGGCTGTAAAAGCTGATGAAATCAGCGAAGTAGAGCCCACTCAACCACTGCGTTTTGCTCGATAATCCAAAGACAATTGAGAGGCTAGGACTTTTGTCCCAGCCTCTTTT
>NZ_JVIQ01000068.1:0-916 GCF_001072745.1 Streptococcus sp. 400_SSPC
GTTGAATACTCTAAAGCAAGCCACACAATCCATGTCTCAGTAGTAGATAATGGTGAAGGTAAACTTGTAGCGACTGTCACAGAACCAGATTCAACTCGTAAGTTTACAAATACTTATAAAGTTTCTCCAACAGAAGCTGTCATTAAAGCAACTAAAGAATTGGTTGGTAAAGAACTTACTAAAGAACAATTCGAATTCGAATTGAGCGAAGGCGGAAATGTTATTGCAACATCATCAAACGGTAAAGAAGTTGAAGGTGTTGACGTAGCGACAAATGAAGTAGCCTTCAAACTTTCATACACTGAACCAGGTGAACACGAATATGTGTTGACAGAAAAAGCTGGATCAGTAGCAGGAGTTGAATACTCTAAAGCAAGCCACACAATCCATGTCTCAGTAGTAGATAATGGTGAAGGTAAATTAGTTGCTACTGTTAAAGAAGAAGATTCAACTCGTAAGTTTACAAACAAATATAAAGCAACACCAGCAGAAGCTGTTATCAAAGCAACTAAAGAATTAGTTGGTAAAGAACTTGCTAAAGAACAATTTGAGTTTGAATTGAGCGAAGGCGGAAACGTCATCGCAACATCATCAAACGGTAAAGAAGTTGAAGGTGTTGAAGTAGCAACAAATGAAGTAGCCTTCAAACTTTCATACACTGAACCAGGTGAGCATGAATATGTGATTACAGAGAAAGCTGGTTCTGAAGAAGGTGTTACTTATTCAGAAGAAAGCTACACTGTCCATGTTTCAGTAGTAGATAATGGTGAAGGTAAGCTTGTTGCAACTGTTCAAGAAGCAGATTCTCCACGTAAGTTTACAAATACTTATGTAACTACAACTACGACAACAACTACAACAACCACGACTACAACAACAGAGGAACCTACAACAACCACGACTACAACAACAGAGG
>NZ_JVIQ01000069.1:0-42276 GCF_001072745.1 Streptococcus sp. 400_SSPC
GTCCAAAACTAAGTCATGGAACTTCTTCGAAGTTCGCTGACGTCCGTACTCACCTAAGGAAAGGTTCTAGATGATTGTGTCTTCAATCTGAATCCACTATTTGGTGGATTTTTTACATGTTTCTTAATCTTTCAACCCGCTCAGCAATGGGTGGGTGGGTATAAAAGAGCTTTTGAAAGCCGGATTCTTTTTTGGGATCGTTGATAAAGAGAGCACTACTTGCACTATCAACTTCTCGCTGCATGGGTGCACTATGATCCAGTTTCAAAAGAGCATTGATCATTCCTTGAGGATTCCGTGTCAATTCAACACTTGAGGCATCCGCTAGGAACTCTCGTTGACGAGAAATGGCTAACTGAACCAAAGTCGCCGCTAATGGAGCTAAAACGATGGCAATCAAGGAAAGGATCAGAATAATAATTTCTAAACCACTGCCTCCTTCTCGATCATCATCTCGTCTACGACCACCGCCCCACCACATCATCCGTCCTCCAATACTAGAGAGCATGGTGATGGCACTGGCAAGGGCAACCGCAATCGTGGAGATGCGGATATCGTAATTTCGAATATGGCTGACTTCGTGTCCGATGACTCCCTCCAATTCCTCACGGTTCATCACAGCCAGAAGACCTGTTGTCGCTGCAACGGCTGCATTTTGAGGATTGGATCCTGTCGCAAATGCATTCATCGAAGGATCATCTACAATATAAACTCGAGGCATAGGGATTTGAGCTACCATAGCCATATCTTGTACAATATGGTAGAGTTGAGGGGCTTGCTCTTCCGTTACCTCACGAGCCCCGTTCATCCGCATGACGACCTCGGTTGATTGGAAAATCATGCTAAAGGCATAAATCCCACCAATAATCAAAGCTAGGATGACGCCACCAAGTGAGGAGCCTAACCAGAGGTAGCCAACGGCCGCTCCGATGAGAGCCAAGAGTATGAAAAAAGCAATAAGGAGAATCCAGGTTCTCCTTTTATTGCTTGCAATTTGGTCAAAGAGCATATTAGTCTCCTAATCCGCTAAAGTCCACCTTTGGTACTGCTTTTTCTTCTTCAGGTACTTGAAGGAATTCGGCTTGTTTGAAGCCAAACATTCCAGCAATCACATTTGTTGGGAAAGTTTCCAACTTGACATTGTAGTTGCTAGTTACACTATTGTACAATTGACGAGCATAAGAAATTTTGTTTTCTGTGTTAGTCAATTCTTCTTGCAATTGCATGAAGTTGGTGTTAGCCTTCAAGTCTGGGTAGTTTTCAGCCACCGCAAAGATACCTGCCACTTGACGTGAAAGAGCATCACTGGCTGCCATTGCTTCTGCAGGTGAAGATGCTTGAGCTACTTGTTGGCGAAGTTGAGTTACTTTTGCTAGTGTATCTCCTTCGTACTTAGCATACCCTTTAACGGTTTCGATCAAGTTTGGAATCAAGTCATTCCGACGTTTCAATTGCACATCGATTTGACTCCAAGCTTCGCGAGTCTGCATCCGACTTTTTACCAAGCCGTTGTATACTCCAACAACTAATAATGCGAGGACCACTAGGACCCCAAGAATAATCCAAATCATTTTATTGAATTCCTTTCATTTCTTTAGTACCAGTATATCAAATTTCCCTTATTTTGTGGTAAAATTATCTTATGAAACCAGAAGAATTTTATGACCGTTTAGCCGACCTCGGCTTCCCACTAACTGATCGACAAAAAGAGCAATACGAACGCTATTTCGAGCTCCTCGTGGAATGGAATGAGAAAATTAATCTCACCGCTATCACCGATAAAGATGAAGTCTATCTCAAGCATTTTTATGATTCTATCGCACCCATTTTACAAGGTTTGATTGAAAACCAACCCATCCGTCTCTTGGATATCGGCGCTGGTGCTGGCTTTCCGAGTCTACCAATGAAGATCCTATTCCCTGAGCTAGATGTGACCATTATTGATTCCCTCAATAAGCGAATCAATTTCCTTCACTTGCTAGCTGAAGAGTTAGGCTTGAGCGGAGTTCATTTCTACCATGGACGAGCTGAGGACTTTGCACAAGACAAGGCCTTTCGTGCCCAATTTGATATCGTAACTGCCCGCGCCGTTGCCCGCATGCAAGTCTTGTCTGAACTGACCATTCCCTATCTGAAAGTAGGGGGACAGCTTCTTGCTCTCAAGGCTAGCAATGCTCCAGAAGAGTTGGATGAAGCCAAAAACGCCCTCAATCTGCTCTTTAGCAAGGTTGAAGACAATCTACAGTATGAATTGCCAAATGGGGATCCACGCTATATCACTCTTGTAGAAAAGAAAAAAGAAACCCCAAATAAATATCCAAGAAAAGCAGGCATGCCAAATAAGCGTCCGTTATAAGATGATACTAAAAAGAAGCTGACAGTTTGTCAGCTTCTTTTTGAATAAACTAATTTTTTTAACTCTTGCTCTAGGGTATGGTAGTAATGGCGCTCTAAATGAACTCCCTTGGTCGCCACAACCATACTTGCTAGATGGTTAGCAAAGGTTAGCGCTTCTTTCACATCTAGCCCTTGCAAAGATGCCACTAAAAAAGCCCCCAGATGACTGTCTCCTGCTCCTACGGTATCACGAACTTCTGTCGGAAATCCGACCACCTCGTAGAACCTACCATCGTATGCGATCGCTCCTTTTTCTCCCAAGGTGACGATGACTAACTGTCCCGTTCTTTGGTAGAGCTTCTTAGCTGCGTCAGCAATCTCTTCACAAGCTGAAAAAGCCTTGGCTTCTGCCTCATTGACATGAAGGATTGGATGCAAATCATAGATAGCTTCCAAACGCTCCTTAGGAATCAAGAGACCTCGAGGTCCTGGCGCAAAAATGACTTGGCCTTTGACTTTTGACACAGATTGAATCAGTTCCAATCCAGTCGGCTCTTCTACTTCAAGGCCACAGAGATAAATAAATTCGTAGCTTTCCTGCTCCAGAGACTGGAGCCATTCCTTCTGAAAACTATATTCTACTCCATGATCTGATAAAAAGGTTCGTTCACCATCCGACTCGATAAAGCAATAACAACAACCATTTGCCCCGGTTACTGAGATTGGAGTATGTATACCCAGCCTCTCGAGTTCTGCCTTGACAAAGTCCCCGTAGACACCCGTCCCCACTGGCGAGATGAAGTCAACATTTTGATCCAAAGCATGAAGTACGGAGACCACATTAAAGGCACACCCTCCAAGAGACCAAGTCTGCTCATGGATATGGGCGTCTCCTTCCCGACTCGGTAGTCGATTCAGATAGACCATAACATCACAAACAGTAGATCCAATCACTAAAGCTTTTGACATGGGTTTCCCCCTCCTATTCTCTATTCTCAACATGGAAAAATAACCAGCACCGGATCGTGCTGGTTAGTAAAACTAATCACCCCGATAGATCGGTTGCGGACCAAAGGTTTGGGAAACTGGCATGATTTCAATCCGGTTGACATTGAAATGCTTGGGTTGTTGGATGAGCCAAGCTACAGTGTTGGCAATGTCTTCAGACTGAATGGCTTGGGCGTCTCGATAGAGAGCCTCTACCCGTTTTTCATCCCCTTTAAAGCGAACCATCGAAAACTCGGTCCCTTCACAGAGACCTGGCTCAATGTTGGTCACCCGAATCTGTTTTCCAGCCAAGTCCGCACGCAGATTTAATGAAAACTGTTTAACGAAGGCCTTGGAAGCACCATAAACATTGGCCCCTGGATAAGGCACTGTCCCAGCAGTTGACCCCATATTGATGACATAACCATCATTTCGTTCCACCATCTGAGGCAAGATTTTCCTTGTCAGATAGGTCAAGCCGATAATATTGGTCTGAATCATGGTCAACCAATCTGCAACCTCTGCTTCATGAGCTGGAGCGAGGCCTAGGGCCAAGCCAGCATTATTGACCAAAACATCCACTCTCTCCCAAGCTTTTGGCAAACTAGCAAGTGCAAGATCCACCTGAGAAAGATCCGTCACATCCATTTGAAGGGGATAAAAAGCTTCTCCCAGCTCTTCTTGAAGAGCCTGTAATTTTTCAATGCGTCTAGCAGCACCAATCACGCGATGCCCATCGGTAACTAAGCGGCGGCAAATCGCTTGACCAAAGCCAGCAGATGCTCCCGTTACTAAAATTGTTTCTGCCATTTTCTTACCTCCAAGGATTATAGAAGCGACCTTTGTTTACCCAAATCAGGACGATACTCAAGACTACCATGAAGATTGACCCCAGGATAATCAAGCGATCACGAGTGGTCCTCTCCTGATAGGTGTACCAAGTTCGTTTTTTATTTTTACCAAAGCGGCGCAGTTCCATGGCCGTAGAGATCGTTTCAATCCGCTCCAAAGAACTAAAAATCAAGGGAGAAATCATCTGAAGATTTCCCTTCACCCGTTGGACAAAGTTGGCCTTTTTGGACAACTCCAAGCCTCTTGCTTCTTGCGAGAGCTTGATAATCTGGTATTCCTCCTGCACATCTGGAATATAGCGCAAGGTTAAGCTCACTGAGTAAGCAATCTTGTAGGACACCCCAATCTGGTTGAGACTCGAAGCAAACTGACTGGGATGGGTGGTCATCAAGAAAATGAGAGCTAAGGGAATGGTACACACATACTTCAAAGCTAGGTTGAAGAGATAAAATAACTCTTGGGCTGTAATACTATATGCCCCTAAACCATCTAGAAGAACTGTCTTTGCTCCATAGATTTCTACCCCATATTGAGGGGCAAAAAGATAGACCATCAAGACATTGAGTAGGGCAAAAGCTAAGGCAAAACTCAGAACAAAGGAGATGTCTTTCAAACGAATGCCTGAGGTTGCAAATAAGGCGAGGGCACCTATACCAATGACCAACAACAAGCGTGTATCGTAACTCAACATGGCAGCTAATGATACCAAGAGTAAGAAAAGAAGTTTGCTAGCGCCTGAAAGGCGATGCAGAAAACTGGTTCCGGCATGGTAGCCGACTAAGCGATTATTCATGACCTTCCCCCTTCTGATTCATATAAAACTGGGTCAAGGCAAGAGGATCGACACCAAGTCGATTTGCCAAGGCGAAAATAGACGTTTCTTTCAAATTAGCCCGCGTCAAAATTTCTGGTTGGGTCAAGAGCTCTGCCGGTGTCAAATCATCCAAAACCTGCCCATCCATGACCACGACTGCCCGGTCCGAATAATCCAGCATGAGCTGCATATCATGGGTAATCATGACAATAGTATGCCCTTTTTGATGGAGTTCATCAAGGAAATCCATAATTTCCGTATAGTTTCGTTGGTCCTGACCAGCCGTCGGCTCATCGAGGACGAGAACATCTGGTCCCAAGACAAGGATAGAGGCGATGGTCACCCGCTTTTTCTGGCCATAGGACAGAGCAGAAATCGGCCACTTACGAAATTCGTAGAGACCACAGGTCTTCAAGGCTTGATGGACACGACTTTCAATCTGGTCCTCTGGAACATTTCTCAAGCGAAGACCCAGAGCCACCTCATCAAAAATCATGTTGGTCGAGATCATCTGGTTGGGGTTTTGCAAGACATAGCCCACGCGCTCTGCCCGCTCCTTGACACTATCTCCCTTGATATCCTCTCCCTTTGAGAAATAGGTTCCTTCCGTCTGGATAAAGCCACAAATTGCCTTAGCAAGGGTTGATTTTCCAGCCCCATTTTTACCAACAATAGCTAATCGTTGGCCTTTTGGAATGGTTAAGGAAAGATCTTTTAGAATGGGCTGGCCTTCTCGATAGGCAAAGTTCAAATGACCAAGTTCTAGGATTGTCTCTGCCTCTACTCCTTTTTTAAAATGAGGAGTTGGGATATCCACTGACATATCCCCAAGTGGTAATTTTTCTACCTTGTCCAAGTGCGGTAGCTTGCTGATATCCTCGCCTAACTGGCGAAGAGTCGTTAAATAGAGGGGTTCACGAATCCCATTTTCTGCCAGCAGTGTCGTCCTCAACAACTCATCTGGGCTCCCATTAAAGAGGACTTGCCCTTGATTGATCAAGATGACCCGATCGATGGGACGGTAGAGTACATCCTCCAAACGGTGTTCAATGATAATGGTTGTCGTTCCCTGCTCTTCATGAATCTGATCAATCAGATCTATGATATCCTGACCCGATTTGGGATCTAGATTAGCTAGCGGCTCATCAAAGAGCAGGATCGGACTTTCGTCAATCAGGACACCCGCCAAGCTGACCCGTTGTTTTTGTCCACCGGATAAATCTTGAGGCCGATGGTCCAAGAGCTTGCTCAAATCTAAGCGCTCCGCCCAGGTATGGACCCGGGATTTCATGCTTTCCAGCTCCACCATATCGTTTTCAAGGGCAAAAGCTAAGTCTTCTGCAACACTGAGACCAATAAACTGACCATCTGTATCCTGCAAGACCGTACTGACCAAGTGAGATTTCTCATAAATACTGAGATCAAAGGCTTCTTTCCCCTGAATGAGGAATTGCCCACTACTGGTTCCCTTATAGATATTGGGGATAATCCCATTTAAGCACTGGCCAATGGTTGACTTGCCAGAACCAGATGGCCCAACAATCAGGACCTTTTCCCCCTTATAAATGGTTAAGTTGAGATTTTTCAAGGTTGGTTCAGACTGGGCCTTGTATTGGAAGGAAAAATCCTTCAGTTCAATCATTGCTTCTTTCATTTAGTTTGCCTTTTCCCATAAGAGCGCAAATTGGATGGCTAACTCCGCGATTCGATCCTTGCTATCTAAATCCTCATGACTAGATAAGGTTCGGATATCCCATTTTTCTTCCGAGAGGTGGTCTGCTGCATAGAAGAAATGGCAGAGCTCAAAGCCCCTATAAGCTGCTAAAGCTGCCACTGCCGAACATTCCATATCCACACAGATGGCTCCTGCTTCCATTCGTCTCTTCATCTTGTCGATGGTTTCCCGGTAGGGAGCATCTGTCGTCCACACTTTTCCTGACTGATAAGAAACCTTGTGACTATCCAGAAAAGCTTGGAAGAGAGGAAGACTTTCCTTATTCACTTCCACTTCATCACTCGCCGGAAGATAGTGGTAACTGGTCCCCTCGTCTCGAAGAGCAGCTGTTGGAATGATGATGGAGGTTGCTTCAATATCTCGATCCAAAACCCCACAAGTCCCAAAGAGAACGAGTTTCTCCATCCCAAATTGAATCAAATCCTCTATAATCCCCACACAGGAAGCAGCCCCAACTGGTGCATTAAAGACAGCAACCTGTTGGTCTCCAATCGTGATCCCATAGACTAGGACTTCAAAATTGGCCATGGAGGTTCTTGCAATGACCTCATGGTCATAATTCTCAAGGAGGCGTGCAAAAGTTACTCTTGAAAAGCAAGAGATGACTACTTTGGGAAATCCTTCAATGGGACCATGTAGGTCTTGTGGGTTGATAATCGCCTGTCGATTGGCATCAAATTCTTCTAACAGCATTTCGTGCACCTCTTTCATTCTACTTCTAGGCCCCTATTATACCACAAAATCGGCCTCTTTCCTTCTAACAAATGGGAAAGCAAGCTGACTTGTTTGCCTTTTGTAGTAGAAAATGATACCGAATCTCTCAAAAAGTAAAAGAAAATGAACCACTCAACCACTGCGTCGATCGTTAACCTCTTTCCTGATACAAAAATGAGAACTTCAATGATTCCCTCCTCGCTCTCTCGTTTCTAGGCTCGGGAAAAATTCGTTTACAAAATGAGCCTCGCTTTCTCGTTTTCGGGCTCGGGAAAAATTCGTTTACAAAACGAATTTTTTCTGCTATACTTCTTAGAAGCAAAGGTTTTTAATGTCATCCTGTGAGGTGACAAAGACACAGAATATGAATAATCTGAGGGCCCTTGCTATGCAAAAATATTCATGGGCTCTTTTTTGGTGCCCAAAAGTGAGGTTATTATGAAAGAAGAATCAACTGTTGATTTGCTCCTGGATGTCGACCAAAGTCCGGCACCCCTAAAAGGAATCTTATTAAGTTTCCAACACGTTTTCGCCATGTTTGGGGCAACCATCCTGGTACCACTCATCTTGGGCATGCCCGTATCCGTTGCCCTCTTTGCATCAGGGGTTGGGACACTGATTTATATGACTTGTACCGGCTTTAAAGTCCCTGTCTACCTCGGCTCTTCCTTCGCCTTCATCACAGCCATGGCTTTGGCAATGAAGGAAATGGGAGGAAAAGTCGATGCAGCCCAAACAGGGGTTATCCTGACCGGTCTGATCTACGTGCTAGTCGCTGCAGGGGTTAAAGTAGCAGGCACTCGCTGGATTGACAAATTGCTTCCTGCCGTTGTCATTGGACCTATGATTATCGTTATTGGTCTTGGACTTGCAGGATCCGCTGTTAAAAACGCCGGTTTTGTCGAAGGGGGAGATTGGAAAAATGCCCTTGTCGCTGTCGTAACCTTCCTGATTGCCGCCTTCATCAACACCAAAGGAAAAGGTTTCTTCAAAATCATTCCTTTCCTCTTTGCCATTATCGGTGGTTATGTCTTCGCAGTTTGCTTGGGCTTGGTGAACTTTGATCCGGTCCTCAAGGCTAACTGGTTTGAAATCCCTGGTTTCTATCTTCCTTTCAATACGGGTGGGGCCTTCAAACAATACAACTTATATTTCGGTCCTGAAACCATCGCCATCTTGCCAATCGCTATCGTAACTATTTCAGAACACATCGGTGACCATACCGTGCTTAGCCAAATCTGTGGCCGTCAATTCTTGAAACAACCAGGTCTTCACCGTACCCTTCTTGGTGACGGGATTGCAACATCTGTATCAGCCTTCCTTGGTGGTCCAGCCAATACCACTTACGGTGAAAATACAGGCGTTATTGGGATGACTCGCATCGCTTCTGTTTCCGTTATTCGAAATGCAGCCTTGATTGCTATTTCCTTGAGCTTCCTTGGTAAATTTACTGCTCTCATTTCTACCATTCCAAACTCTGTTCTCGGTGGTATGTCCATCTTGCTCTATGGGGTAATCGCAAGTAATGGTTTGAAAGTCTTGATCAAAGAACGCGTTGACTTCAGCTTGATGCGCAACTTGATTATTGCAAGTGCCATGTTGGTTCTTGGACTTGGTGGAGCAATTCTGAAACTTGGTCCAGTGACCCTATCAGGAACAGCCCTCTCCGCTATGACAGGAATCATCCTTAACTTGATCTTGCCACATGAATCAAACTAAAAGAAAAAGTTCTCAACACTGAGAACTTTTTGAATGTAGACAAACTACTTTTTTACATAAAACAGCTAGATAATTTTCATAAAATAATTTATATTTTTTAGTCATTTAAGAATATAGAAAACTTTCCGCTGTGAGAAAAGTGCCTGAATCACAGTTATTTCAGGCACTCGGAATTATTGAGACCTTAGGCTCAATAATTAGTCATGGAACTTCGTAGAAGTTCGCTGACGTCCGCTCTCACCTAAGGAAAGTTTTTAAAATTACTTTGTCTTCAATCTGAAACAGTTCAAATGAACTGTTTTTTTATTAGAGTTGGGCTAATTGCAACAAGCGTTCTTTGGACAATTTTTTAATTTCAATTTGATTAGCATCCAACAATTCAAATTCACTCGAGTCCAAAGCATCCAGTAGGGCTTCTAAATTCACAGCCGCCACCGGCTTATAACTCTCTGGCATATCAGGATTTCCAATGATTTCCACTAGGTTCACTTTCCAGTCGATGACTTCATCCATATTGACCTTCTCTACAAACTCAGCAGGTGCAAAAGGCACTCGTGGCAAGACGGTATCCGTATCTTCTGTTAGACTGTAACTGCCAATAATGCCTCCTGTTTCGTTCTGACGGTAGAAACGAACCTGACTAAAGAAGGCGGAGCTGTATTGTACCTTTTTAACCACTTGACTGAACTCCTCTAAAGGTTGAGCGGAGTCTAGGATTTTACGAAGGAGCTCACGATCTAAAATTACAGGATGAGCAAATCCCTGAAGCTGATATTGATGAAGGTCTGGATCTTTTTCTAGATTCTGTAGATTCTTCAGCAAATGGTTCTCATAATCAAAAGAGAAAATAGAATCTGCGTCATAGCTGGTTCCCAAATTATCGTGGATCTCATTTCCTAACTGGCGAGCTAGGGCACTGAGCCATTCCAAGATGAGTCGCCAATCTTCAAGGGTGGCAAAATCTGCAAGGATGAACTGATAAGCATGATCTTGATCCAGATAACGAAGGATGACGGGCAAGCAGCTCTTGCCATAGCGGATACACATCATGGCTGGAAAATCTTTGAGAGAGCGACCAAGCAGGGCTTCCTCAAAACTGTAGGTAAGAACTCCTTCCACCAAATTCAATACATCTTTAGCTGGCATCACTTTTTGATAGCCAAACATACTCTTTTTATTTCGAATTGAAAACACAACGGACATTTGTTTTCTCCTTTTTGTAATCGCTTACCAAATTATAGCACAAATTTTCATGACTTTCCATAGAAAAAAACAGCCGAAAGGTTGTTTTTGAATGTAGACAAACTATTGTACTACATTAAACAGCTAGATGACTTTCAAAACATGACTTATATTTTTTTGTCATTAAAGAAGATGAAAAACTTTCCGCTGTGAGAAAAAGTGCTTGAACCACTGTGGTTCAAGCACTCGGGAGTTTTGAAACCTTAGGTTCAAAACTAAGTCATGGAACTTCGTAGAAGTTCGCTGACGTCCGTGCTCACCTAAGGGAAGTTTTTCAAAAGACTTTGTCTTCAATCTGAAACAGCCAAAAGGCTGTTTTTAGCTTATGCAAGAGTTCCATCAAGCGTCTCACCGATAACAGCCAAACGCTCAGCAACCTCTGCTTGTGACAAGTTGTGTTCTTCTACATAGCGATTGCGTGGATGAACACGGCACTCATGTGAGCAACCACGGAGGTACTTGTTTTCATTTTCTTCTGAAGTCAAGATGCGACGGTTACAGAAAGGATTTCCACAGTTGACATAGCGTTCACATGGTGTTCCATCAAACCAGTCTTTTCCGACAACGCTTGGATCGACATGGTTGATATCGACAGCAATCCGCTCGTCAAAGACGTACATTTTACCATCCCACAGCTCTCCTTGAACTTCTGGGTCTTTTCCGTAGGTTGCAATTCCGCCGTGCAATTGACCGACATCTTTGTAGCCTTCACGCACCATCCAGCCTGAGAATTTCTCACAACGAACGCCACCTGTACAGTAAACTACGACACGCTTGTCCATGAATTTTTCCTTGTTATCACGGACCCATTGTGGCAACTCACGGAAATTGCGGATATCTGGACGAATAGCGCCACGGAAATGGCCAAGGTCATACTCATAGTCGTTACGAGTATCAAGGACAACTGTATCCTCGTCTAGAAGAGCTTCTTTAAATTCTTTTGGAGACAAGTAAGCACCTGTCGTTTCAAGGGGATTGATATCGTTATCGAAGTTATCATCCTCTAATCCAAGGTGGACAATCTCTTTCTTATAACGTACAAACATTTTCTTGAAGGCTTGCTCTTCTTCCTCATCAATCTTGAACCAGAGGTCTTCCATACCTGGAAGGCTGTGAACATAGTCCATGTATTTTTGCGTCGTTTCGTAATCACCAGAAACGGTTCCGTTGATTCCTTCGTCAGCGACTAGGATGCGGCCCTTGAGCCCGATTGATTTACAGAAAGCCAAGTGGTCAGCCGCAAATTGTTCTGCGTTTTCGATAGGAACATATTTATAGTAAAGTAAAACTCGAATATCTTTTGACATAAGATTGATTCTCTTTTCTAAGATTAAATTATCAGAATTTTTCATTCAACTATACCAGTATACTCCCCCAAGAAAGCGAATGCAATTTATTTGACTGAAAAATAAAAGCCTGGGGTTCCAGACTTTAGAAGATAGACAAACTATTTTAAAGTAAAATAAGTTAAGCGATTCTGCAAAGAAATAAAAATGAGTTCCAATTTTTAAATCGATTCAAAAAATACCAAAACTTTCCGCTGTGAGAAAAGTGCCTGAAACAATAACGTTTCAGGCACTCGGAATTATTGAGACCATAGGCTCAATAATTAGTCTTGGAACTTCGAAGAAGTTCGCTGACGTCCGTACTCACCTAAGGAAAGTTTTTAATATGACTTTGTCTTCAATCTGAAGCCTGGGGTTCCAGACTTTTATTCAAATTTCTAAACAACTTTTAAGCAATCTCCTTAATCCTCTAACTCTGCCTCAATCTTCTTTTGTTTTTTCCGATTGATAAGAGCAAGTGGTTTCTCTAACAGATAAGTCAAAAGGGCAAAGACTAAAATAGCAAGAACGATTTTGAGCAGATACTTGGGACTGAACATAAAGCTCATCGTTTCGTGCTTCCCAATCACATCCGTTGCGATCACAAATAAGGAAAATAAGACGCCTGCCCCGATGCGGCTGAACCAGCTATCTTTTTCTAACATATCTCGAATGTCGATCCCTGAGCTAATCCTTCTCACAAAGACATAAACTCCCATGACAATCAAGAGAATAAGTTCGGGCATATAGGCTACTAGAGCTAAGTCAAGAATACTAGCTTTCACAAAGGCAGATAAGGCGATAAAGCAGGTCATTCCTAGAACAAGTTCCCCTGCAATTTTTCCATCAAGCAGCATGGTCCGTTCATCTTTTACAATTGGTTCTTTCTTTTGTTTCATATGTTTCCTCTTTCTATTGTTAAAACTGTTACTCCCAGAACAGTTGATCCAGCGTCTTATCCAAGGTCTTACAAATGGCTAGGCAGAGGCTGAGGGTTGGATTGTACTTCCCTGCCTCGATCAGGCCAATGGTCTGACGTGTCACCCCGATGGCATCTGCAAGATCCCCCTGGGTCATATCATGCTCGACCCGGGCCATTTTTAATTTGAGATTTTTCGTCACATGCTTTTCCTTTCTTGTTTTTATAACTCTATTATACACTATATTTTCTATTTTGCAACATATATTTTGCATTTTGTAAAAAATATTTTTGGTAAACAAAAAAAGCCTGGTTTCCCAGACTTTATCTTCTTATTTATGATTAGTCTTTAGACAAACTTCCATCTTTTGTTTGAGTCCGTGCATAAGCAATCAAGAGAAGAGAACCTGCAATAGCTACAACTAAAGCATTGACAGAACCTGCTACAACACCTTGTAGGAAGACCTTGTTTGCACTTTCTTTGTAGATCATCACATCCCCAATCGGAGCAATCAATCCCCAAATAAGCAAGTTGGCAATGACTTGTACGACGTTAAAGACGATCAATTCTTTCTTGGTCACTTCTCCTTTTAGGTTACCGATTTGCTTGCGGAAGATACCAACAAAGAGTCCAAACAAGCCACTAGAAATGATCCAAGTCCACCAGAGGCCATAAGTCATCGCATCTTTAATGGCATGTCCGATAAAGCCCATTAAGAAACCAACAATCGGACCAAAGATCACACTAAAGAGGGCTTGAAGAGCGTATTGCAACTGAATGTTGGTATTTGGAGCTGGCGCTGGAATTGGGATCATCGCAATGACCACAAAGAGGGCCGCTCCAACCCCGATGGCTACAACATCCTTAATTGTAAAAGCTTGTTTTTGTTTCATATTTTATCTCCTATTAATTTTCCATTTTTCTAATTTCGATATGCCAAGAAGCCCCAACTCCTACATTATAGGCCTTGGCAAAGGATCCCTGGTTGATAGCAAGACCAACACGGTAGAGGGAATTGATATAAAGGATTGGCTGTCCAATCCGCACGTCAGCGAAAGACTTGCCGTAGGTTACTTGGTTTTGGTAAACCAGCATGTCATTGTTATAGATGGTCACTTCAAAGCGTTCCCCAAATTCAGGTTCCAAATGATTGAATTCTTCTCGAGTAATCGACGTCCAGAGGGAACCAAAACGTACATCCAAGATGTCAACGGCTCCTTTGACAAGATTGTCCTCCATAATCGTTTCCACCACAGGGATTTCTACAATGTGTTCAACACTGAGTTCTGGTCCCACTTCCTCAAAGCTGATATGGCCACTGGCTAACTTAGCTCCTGTATAGGCATAGACATCACGCCCATGGAAGGTATAAGAAAACTCTGTATTGGCCCGGCGGTTCTTCACCTCTGAAATCTCACGGATAGCAACAATCCCTACATGTTTCTTGATAAAAGAGAGAGTGCCATTATCCGGAGTGACAATGTATTGATTTTTCGCCGTTTTAGCTACGACACTCTTTCGTTTGGAACCGACACCAGGATCGACCACCGAAACAAAGGTCGTCCCTTCTGGCCAGTAATCTACTGTCTGAAAGAGACGGTAACTCCCTTCAAAGATATTGTAGGGGGTAATATCATGAGTTAAGTGGTGAATTTTAAGGGTTGGCGATTCTTCTAAAGCAACCCCAATCATAGCGGATACTGCTCCATCCACCAAACCAAAGTCTGACTGAAGAACTAGTAAATTATTGTGCATATTTTTTCTCCATCATGTCATTTTCTATCTAGCTTTTGATAGACCAACTGTCCCAGAAGATAACCTAGTAGAGCTCCAAGAAGAAGGGTAAATAAAAACCAGCTCACCATCTCCATATTTGACAGTACCATAACGCGTTCAATATAATCCATCGACTTCCCACGGGCTAGTAAAGAAGCACGGTAACTAGCTGGTTGGATCCACATCATGAGAATGGGCCCTGTCGTCGTAAAGGAAAAGAAGAGGAAGGAAAGCGCATTGCCTAACTTCGACTGGTAGTGGCCACGAGCTGCGACCAATTCAGCCAAAAGCCCCCCAACAAGAGCAGGAAGAAAGGCTCCAGCTCCATGACGAGTGAAAAGGAAAAAAGCACCAATCACAAGAGCAACTACTTGAATAGCTCCTGTCCGTTGAATTTTCTCAACATAGACTCGATAGATTCCTCCACCAACTAGGGCAGAGAAGGCTGGAGCATAAAACATATTCCCTCGATGGTCAACCAGACTTCCTAGCAGGACGCCTAAACCAATGGCAAGAAAATACAAGCCTGCAAAGGCTGCAACCTGCTTAAATTGATGTTTCTGTATCATGTTCATATACCTAACCCATCCTTACCGGTGACTAATTTTCTTGGTCAAGAAATCACCGATAAACTGAATAAAGAAGATCAAAAGCAGAATCAAGAAGGTTGCTAGCAAGGTGACATCATTATTAAAGCGTTGGTAACCATAGGAAATAGCCACGTTTCCGAGACCACCGGCTCCAATCGCACCCGCCATGGCTGTTTCACCAACCAAGGAAATAAGGGTAACAGTTGTAACACGAATCAAATCTGGAAGACCTTCACGAAGATAGACACCAACAATATCCCAAAATGTTGCCCCACTGGCTTGGGCTGCTTCAATTACACCTCGGTCAAGCTCAGACAAAACGACTTGAACTTGGCGAGCAAAGAACGGAAAGACAGCTAAAGATAGGGGAACTAAGGCTGCTGTAGGACCGATCCCAGTTCCGACAATCATACGAGTGAAGGGATTGATCAAGGCTAGCAAGATGATAAATGGAATGGCACGGAAGATGGAAGTGATTTTATCCAAGATTTGGAAAACCAATTTATTCTCGATAATCCCACCTGGTGCTGTCAAGACTAATAATAAGCCTGCAATGAGTCCCAACAAACCACCAATCACAAAAGAGATAAAGGTCATGTAAAGGGTCAGATAAATCGCTGTTCCCCATCCAGCTTGGCCACTCCAGCCCATCCGGTAAACATTTGGTAGATAGGTTTGAATAAAGTCAATCATGCATTACTCCCTTCTTTTAAGACACGAACAGAAACACCTGCCGCTTGTAGATCCCGTTGCGCTGCAGATAGGTTCGCTGCCTCTCCAGTCAGGATAACAACCAACTCTCCAACAGGGGTATGATCCAAAATTTCAATATTTCCGTGTAGAATATTTGCAGATACTTGGTACTGTTTATAAATATCGTTGATAATCGCTGTGTCTGTCACCGAACCAGAATATTTCAAATGAGCTAAAACAGAATCCTCTGGCAATTGCTTAACAATTTGTTGCTGGTTGATTTTCACCATAGCTTCATCGATTCCTGTTGCTGTTGTGATGAAGTCTTGCGTCAATTCATTCTTAGGATTAGAGAAGATATCTAAAACAGAACCTTCTTCAATCAATTCACCATTTTGCATGACCGCAACCCGATTGGCAATGTCTTTGACAATTTGCATTTCGTGGGTAATCAAGACTACTGTCAAGCCCAACTTCTGATTCAGCTCTTGTAGAAGAGCAAGGATTTGTTTGGTCGTTTTTGGATCTAGGGCAGATGTTGATTCGTCAGAAATCAAAATCTTTGGATCGTTGGCGAGCGCACGCGCAATCGCCACCCGTTGTTTTTGTCCACCTGACAATTGAGCAGGATAGTTGTCCGCCCGATCTGATAGTCCCACTAGTTCCAACAACTTGGCTACTTTTTCAGCCTTTTGCTCTTTAGACAAATTTGAATGTTTGAGGGCGAAAGCCACATTTTCAGCTGCAGTCATTTGGGCCATTAGATTGAAGTGTTGGAAAATCATACCAATGTCTCGGCGTTTTTGACGTAAAGCCGCAGCATTCAAGGTCTCCCGATCTTGATAGATGACATCACCATCTACGGTGATAGTACCTGCTGACGGTACTTGCAAGAGATTGATGACCCGTACAAGAGTTGATTTCCCTGCACCAGAATATCCAACAATCCCGTAAATATCCCCTTCATTGATATGAATGGTCACATCCTTCACGGCTGCAATTTCACGTTTTTTCTGATGAAAGGTAACATCGATATGGTCAAGTTTGATAATTTCTTTACTCATAACTTGTGATTAACTCCTTAATTAATTCAATATGGGTATAGTAGTCTGCAATTTTCACATTCTCATCACCACCATGATCTCGACTATTGGCATTTCCGATACCAAAGGCAGCCATTGGAGCTTGCAAGGCCTCAAAGACCGTATGCATGGGACCAGTACCTGCAGTTGTCGGAAGGACACAGACTCCTTCTGGATAAAAGCGTTTGGCCAGATCAATCACATTGAGAATAGACGGCGCACTCATATCACTCCGATAGCTCATTTCCCCTAGTGTGAAAACAAGTTCAATCTTCTCATAGCCATTCTGATCCAATTGTTTACGGATCAACTCCAAGACTTGTTCAGGCTCCAAGCCTGGCACCAATCGAACTTCCATCTTGGCTCGAGCTTCCGCAGGGAGAATCGTCTTGACTCCTTGTCCCTGATACCCCGTTCCCAAGCCTTCAATGTTCATAGCTGGCTCAAAATAAAAACGTTTTAAGAACTCACTTCGTTCCTCTTTTAAGATAGGCAATTGGAGATTGTAGATTTCTGTCACATCGTCCGCCGTTTTATTGGCATACCGATCAATCAGGGCCAGTTCCCGCTCGTTAGGTTCCTCAATCAAGTCATAGAGGCCATCCACCAGGATGCGACCGTCTTTATCTCGAAGACTGGACAAACCATTGAGCAGATACCAAGATGCTGATTCCACCACTCCACCATAGCTGGAATGGATATCCACATCTGCACTTTTGACCACCATGTCAAAAGTAACAATCCCCTTGTTGCCACCGGAGATTTCCAGTTCCCCTTGTTGGTTACGAGTCCCTTGTTCCCAGACTAAGAGATCTGCCCCACGCAAGTGTTTTTTGTGTTTGGCCAAATACTTATCCAGGTCGGTCGAAGCAGATTCTTCTGCTCCTTCGATGATAAAGGTAATGTTGACCGGCAGGTCGCCATTCTCACGGATATATTTGCGAATAGCCGTCAAGCGTGCTGTTATATGACCCTTGTCGTCATCTACCCCTCGACCATACATGGTCCCGTAATGGACCGACAGCGTAAAGGGATCACTCGTCCAAGGTTGGTCGCCATCTGCTGGAACGGTATCGTAATGGTTGTAGAAAATGATGGTCTTCGCGTCCGGATTGGGTGAAACAAATTTAGCAATGACAAATGGCGCTGTGTAACTGTCATCCACAGTTACCTTAGCTCCTGCAGCTGTGAAAATTTCTCCCAAATAGGTCGCCACTTCCTTTAAGCCAATCTGCTGGGCAAAGATGGAGCGCTTGGAAATGAGGGTCCTCAGGACTTCAAAATAATGCTGAGCTACCTCATCATTTTCAAATTTGCGTATTTGTTCTGTCTCTCTTGGATTGGACATCATTTCCTCCTACTATACACGATAAGAGGTAGAGAAAACCTTCTCCACCTCTCTATTCATCCTCTCAATTACCAAACTGGTTGGTCCATACCGTCTGAAGATTCTTCGATGACTTTCTTCACGTTGTCAGTATGGTAGGCTTTAATAATGGCTTCGATTGCTTTGGCTTTATCAGATGATTTCCAATCTTTCTTCGCTGCAATCAAGTTGTACCATTGTTTAGAGTTGCTGTTTGCTTTTTCTACAAAGAGAGCTTTCTGGTAATCAATGCCTGCTTCACGAACAAAGGTGTTATTGATGATCGCCGCATCAACTGATGGAAGTGAAGAAGCTGTTTGAGAAGCGTCCAACTCAGAAATTGTCAAGTTCTTTGGATTGTCTTTGATGTTGCTGATGGTAGCCAATTCCCCATCTTTTGTATCCAACTTGATCAAACCAGCTGATTCCAATACATACAAAGCACGGCTTTCGTTTGTTGGGTCGTTTGGTACTGCAATGGTTCCTTTTTCAGGAATGTCTTTCACATCTGTGTATTTGTTCTTTCCATCTTTTGTACCAGAGTAAAGACGGATTGGCGCAATGTAAGTATCTGCTACAGAAACTAGGTCTGCGCTGTTTTCTTTGTTCCAGTTTTCAAGGTAGTTGTAATGTTGGAAAGCGTTGATATCCACATCCCCATCACGAACAGCTTGGTTTGGTTGAGAATAGTCTGTAAACTCAGTGAATTCCAACTTGATGTTTGCTTTTGCATCATCCAAGTTCTTTTGCACTTCTTTCCAACGAGCTTCTTCTGTATCGCTTAAGCTCATCACCCCAACTTTAACAGTTGTCACACCATCTTTATCAGATGATTTAGATGATTTTGAAGACCCACATGCTGCTAAGGCAAAGGTTGCAACGGTAGCAAGAGCTGCTACACCAAAAAGTTTTGTTAATTTCATGTTCTTTCTCCTTATGATGTTTTTAAATAACCTTATTTAATATCAGAAGCTTCTGGAAGGAAGGTTCCACCAAAGTACTTCTTAGACAATTTTTCAAGTGTCCCATCTTCGTACAATTCTTTGATTCGTTTGTTGACGAAGGTTTCCAATTCTTTTTCACCTTTGGCAAGGATTGGGTAAACGTATGGTTGTTGATCGCTTGGAAGTTCAATCACTTCCAAATTATCCAACCCTTGGTCCTTGATTAAGGCTTCAACTGTCAAACGTTCAAAAATCTTATAATCTGAACGGCCATCGCTCAAATTAGCAAGAATAGATTGAATCGTTCCATCTGTATATTTGAGCTCAGTTGGATTATCCTTGTGCTCTTCATTGTATGCTTCCAATTGTTTCGCTGTAGAAGTTCCTTGGATGACCTCTGTAGACTTGCCACCGATATCATCCAGTGACTTGATCCCTGAATCTTTGCGAACCACTAAGACCACTGGGTTCTTTGCGTATGGATTTGGGTACAAGTATTTTTCCGCACGTTTTTTATCGTAGCTAAGGTTGCTGACACCGATTTGGTAACGATCGCCGTCTAAGCCAGCAAAGATAGAAGACCATTCTGTCTTATTAAAGTTGACTTCATACTTATCTGAACCTTTGAAGATTTCACGCATGACTTCGATTTCATAACCAGTCAATTCCCCGTCCTTATCATAGGTGAAGGGTTTGGTTGTTCCAACTGTTGCGACTTCAATGGTCCGTTTTCCGCTTGATTTACTTGATGACTTGGATGAGCAGGCTACCAAAGTCCCAACTGCTACTAAGCCCACAAGACTCAAACCAACATATTTGACGAATTTATTCAATTTCATTTGTTCTCCTTTTTCACTAAAATTGTTTATTCCTCTTTAAAAAAACAGCTTTTTCCATCATATCAAAATTCCTGACTCTTGGGTATTATATTTTCTTTATGACGGTGATAGGTTTTATCTATCACGTCTCATTTGGTTGAAAATTTTTCCAGCAAAGCGAGGGCATTTTCTACGTAATATGGAACTGATACTGCAAAAGCAGCATCATCTATGACCATGCTATCATGGTGGAGATCCGGTGCATCCGCTGCACCATTCGATCCGATAAAAGCAAAGACTCCAGGGATTTTCTCTTGATAGAAAGCAAAATCTTCACCCGCTGTCGATGGCTGGGCCTCAACAACTTCTGCAAAAGACTTGGACCAGCGAAAGACTTTTTTAGCCAGGGCCTTATCATTATAGGTAACCGGTGGTGTCTTGCCCCAATCAAATTGGACCATGACTCCCGTGCTGTTGGAGATCTGTTCGATCACGCGAATGAAATCCGCCTTGAGCCGTCTCTGGAGATCCGGATTAAAGGTTCGAATGGTTCCTTCAAAGTAACCAGACTTGGGAAGAACATTCCAGGTTGAACCAGCTTCAATATGGGTCACCGATAGGACAGCTGTCTCAAATGGCGAAACCGTACGCGAGACCAAGGTCTGCAACTGCTGGACCATACTAGTGATTGCTACAACCGTATCTAAACCGAGATCCGGTCGAGCCGCATGACTGCTCACCCCAGTGACAGTCACCTTGAACTTTTCAACCCCCGCCATCATGGCACCTGGACGCAGGGCCAACTGACCCGCAGGCAATGACGGCATGTTGTGAAATCCAAGGATGGCCTGTACATTCTCTAGGAGCCCGGTCGCTAATACCGCAGATGCTCCTTCAGAAGTCTCCTCAGCCGGCTGAAAAATCAACCGAACCGTTCCCTTTAAGTCTGCTTCCATACCTTTTAGGACTTCTGCAGCCCCTAATAGGCTGACCTGATGGAAATCATGGCCACAGGCATGCATGACACCAGGGTTTTGACTTTGGTAGTCGAGATCCGTGTTCTCCTGTATTGGAAGGGCATCAATATCTGCGCGAAGGGCAATGACTGGTTTACCGCTTCCGATTTCAGCAATCAGACCGGTTTTTAAGCCACTGTTTAAAATGCGTACACCTAACTTTTCCAAATAGGCTTTAAGATAAGCTGTAGTTTTGTATTCTTGTCCAGATAACTCTGGATGCTGATGCACGTAATGCCGAATGGGCACTAGATGTTCATAGGAAAATGATACCATTTTTCGTCCCCTTTCTAGCATAGTTCTATTCTATCACTGCCTCCCCTATTCGTCTAATTCCTATTTTTTTCTCTCAGTTATAGCCAGGAACTATATCATTATTTTTTGGACCTCTGCCTTCCTTCCTAAAAATGCAAACCTAAAGAAAAAAACCTTTGAAGAAATTATCTTCAAAGGTCTATTTCTATTAGAATCCATCTACGTTAGTGTAGATCTTTTGCACGTCCTCATCATCTTCAAGAACGCTGTAAAGTTTTTCAAATGTTTCCAAATCTTCACCTGACAACTCAACTTCTGATTGAGGAATCATTTCCAATTCGGTTACTTGGAATTCTTCGATACCAGATTCACGCAAAGCAACGATCGCCTTGTGAAGGTCAGTTGGAGCAGTGTAAACAGTGATTGTTCCTTCTTCTGCTTCAACATCATCTACATCCACATCTGCTTCCAACAAAAGCTCAAAGATGGCATCCGCATCATCACCTGCAAAGACGATGACCCCCTTGTTGTCAAAGAGGTAAGATACAGAACCAGAAGCTCCCATGTTCCCGCCGTTTTTACCAAAGGCAGCACGCACATTGGCCGCTGTACGGTTAACATTTGAAGTCAAGGTATCAACGATCAACATGGAACCATTTGGCCCAAATCCTTCGTAACGTCCTTCTGTAAAGGTTTCGTCTGTGTTTCCTTTTGCCTTATCGATCGCTTTATCAATTACGTGTTTTGGCACTTGCGCTTGTTTGGCACGGTCGATAACGAATTTCAAAGCAGTATTCAATTCTGGATCTGGCTCACCTTTTTTAGCGGCTACATAGATTTCTACTCCGAATTTCGCATATACTTTTGAGTTAGCGCCATCTTTGGCAGTTTTCTTGGCTACAATATTGGCCCATTTACGTCCCATGAGGATTCTCCTTGTGTTTGATTCATATTATTTTCAATCTTTAACATTATATCACAAATCGTCCACATTAGACTAGATTTTTCTATTTTTAACGGGGGAATTCATGCGAATTTTCTATGAGTTGGAAACTTTAAATAGCTAGTCTAACTATAAAAAAGACTCTCTTTTAGAAACTTAGTAATGGTCTTTAAAAGAGAGAAAAGCGACACCTGACTCATCTAGCATATAAATCAGGCGATTCTCTGCATCAATCCGTCTTGACCATGCTCCTTGAAAGTCATATTTCAAGGGCTCAGGCTTACCAATCCCAGTAAATAGATCCCTTTGGATCTCTTTAATAAGGCTATTAATCCGCTTCAGTGTTTTTTTGTCCTGACTTTGCCAGTAACAATAATCCTTCCAGGCCTCTTCTGTAAATTTGAGTAACATCCGTTACCCCTCAATCTCATGGAGTTGAACCTGACCAGCTCGGACTTCTGCCATACCCCGCAAGACCTTATCTGACAAGTCCTTGTTATGAGCTAGTCTCAGGGTTTCTTGTAGGCTGTCCCACTCGCTCTTAGAGATGACCACAATATCTTCATCAGGATTCTTATTCACGACTGTCAAAGGCTCAAACTCATCGTTCACCTTCTTCATATAATCCTTCAAATGATTGCGGAATGTTGAATAAACGACTGCTTTCATGACCATACCTCATTCTACCTCTTTTCTATTATTATACATGAAAAAGAAAAACTTGTCAGGAACTTGTACAAGTTTTTCCCTCTCTACCTAATTATTCGAAAAAAATTTTAAATTTGGCAAAAACAAAAAAATCCATTGTCTAAAAAAATTTTTAGTCAATGGATAAACACTATTTTCGTGCATCATAACGTTCTTGCCTTACGTGAATGTGGGCAGAAAAAATTTACGTGAAACTTTCTATTCTTCCACTCTCACTGGCACCCGGCCCCAGATTTGTTCAGGCAATTGGGGGTGACCTAGCTGATACACCTGATCCGCTTGCTGGCTCAAAGCATCCCAAGGTTCCTTACCGATTCGGGTCACGATTTCTACTGATTTTTTCAAGCCTTTGAGGTGGGCTTGTCCCTTTGCGGAAAATCCTAAGACATGAATGGCATCGGGAAGAGCTTGATCCATCACCCCTACCAAGATGTAGGTCAAAATGCGGCGCACGCGCGCCTTGGTATAGCGCTTGGTTGCGACTTTCTCCACCAGGTCTTCCACAGAACTAGCACTTCGAACCGCATCTTTTATCCGATTGGCCAGTTCTTCATTGACTTGAAAAATCTGTGTCAAATCCGGATGGGTTAGGATTTGATAACGGAGCAGTTGGTCATAATCCTCCCAAGACACCTGCGGAGCCGACTGAAAGAGCTGGCTATTGGGCATGAATTTAGCGACAAAGTCCTGATCTTCCTTGTGCAGGCGTAGACTAGTCGCAGAAGCATAGTCCCCTTCTTTTTCTTCTGAATGGTAGCCTGCTCCCTGGCGTTGAATAGGCTTGAGCGCAATCCCCTTCCCAGCACAGGCCTTGGCATAGGCCAAGCCCAGAATATGGTTAGGAGTATCTCCTGTGAACTCCACTCCGGCAAAGGTTTCCCACATTTTTTGGGTCTTTTGTGGATAGGATAAATCATCAGGAAGGCTTCGCAGGAAAGCTTCCATTTCCGATGATTTCTCCGAGTAAACTGTCGCAATTGCTTGGTAATCCAAGACTTCTTCTGTCCCAAAGGTCAAATGGTCGATTCCCAGACGGGACAAAATCTCTACCGCTCCCTTGGCAAAATGATCAGCAGACTGAACAGCCACGAGAAAGGGGAGCTCGACCACCAGATCCGCTCCATTTTCCAAAGCCATCTGAGCCCGTGTCCACTTGTCTACAATGGCAGGCTCGCCACGTTGAACAAAATTTCCAGACATGGCGACGATTTTCACCCCTTCTGCCTGTTCCAGCAGGTACTTGTGTCCATTGTGAAAGGGATTAAATTCAGCAATAATACCTGTAACTATCATGCCGTCCTACTTCTGCGCTACGAAGAACCAACGTTTGCTGGTCTTTGTTGGCTCCTTATCTTCAAAGTCTGCGTACAATTTGAAAGATTTAAAGCCAGCCTGCTCCAATAAGATGTCATAGGTTAAAACTTCATAGGTGCGTTCCTCATGAACTTCATCGAGCCGACTAAAGGAGCCATCTTCTTCTTGGACAAAAAAGGTCAGCTCATGGACGATGGAGTGGGGGGCTTCATCCTCATAGGTATCCCAGAGCATTGCAAAATCTTCCGCATTTTCGTGGTAAGAATAGCCTGGGAAGACCTCATCTGTCTGGTAGGTCGAATGGACATCAAAGATAAAGACTCCGTCCTCATTGAGGGCATTATAGACTTCTCTGAAGACATCCCCTACTTCTACCTCGTCCTGCATATAGCAGATAGAATCCGAGTAGCAGGTCACGAAATCATAAGTGCCTGCTTGCGACAGGTCCAGCATATTTCCCTCGATAAAATCAATCTTCTGTTTGGCTGAAGCAGCTCTTTTTTCAGCAATTTTCAGCATGTCAGCACTCAGGTCTAATCCTGTCACATCAAACCCAGCTTGAGAAAAGCGAACAGATTGAATCCCTGTCCCACAAGCCAATTCCAGTAATTTTTTCCGATCCTTGCTTTTAGGAAGGTGCCGGAGAGAAAAATCCGTCCACAAATCATACAGACTGTCATCCATGACCGCATCATAGACCGCCGCAAACGTTTCATAAGTCGCCATAAATCAAGATACAAAGAGCGTTAAAAGCAAAGAGAAAATTTTTCTCTTTCTTAAAGCTTTTAGCTCGTGTTCAGTTAGAAACCTAACCAAGCACAAGGCTCCATCCTTTCTTTCCATAGAATTTCAATTTAACCAACAAAACTCAGTTGATACCAACTGAGTTTACCTGCTTATGCTAGGGCTGCTGAAAGATCGACAACACTTGCTTCGTGCCATAGCTTTTCTAGGTTATAGTGGGTACGCATTTCTTCTGAGAAGACATGGACTACTACACCACCTAAGTCAAGAAGGACCCAACCTCCAGCTGAGTCACCTTCGACGTGACTGGCATTGCCACCAGCTTCAACGACTTTCTCACGAATATTCTCTGCGATAGCTTCCAACTGACGGCTATTCATAGAGCTTGCGATGACAAAGTAATCTGTCACGCTGGTCAAGCTTTGAACATCCAAAGCCACAATGTCTTCCGCGCGCTTTTCATCGGCAGCTTTAACAACAAGTTCAAGTAGTTCTTTTTCTTTCATGTAATCCTCTTTCCTTAAAAAATTGATTTGTAATCTAAGACATCCGCAAAACGTCCTGCCCAAATATTTTCATAAAATTCATTAAGCGTTTCTGCCGGAATATCCTCTCCATCAAAGGTTGTGACAGCTCCTTCTGGAACAACCAACTTATAGCCGTATTCAAACCCCACTTTGACGGATGTATCGACACAATATTCTGTCTGCATGCCACACAGGACCAGTTGTTGAATTCCTTGTTGATCCAAGTATTCTTTTAATCCTGTCTCCTTAAACATGCTATTGTATCGCTTCTGAAATACCTTTTCATTCTCCTGTCTTTTCAACAGAGGAGACAATTGCCAATCTTCCGAAGTTAAAGCCTCTGGCGTTTCAATATGCTGAATGTAGATGATTTCAATCTGCTGTTTTCTAGCCTGATCTTGCAAATAAGCAATCTTCTCTAGGAGCTTTTCTGTCTCAAAACCTGATTCCACTAAGATATTTTGTACATCAATAATGATAAAAGCTGTCTTCACTTACTGCTCCTCTTTCAAATACTTCACAAATGCGTTATAGGTTTCAAGGGTTTGGGGATAAATGGGCAATCCTTGGTGGGCCAGGTGTTCGACTGTGCGAGCCGTCTCATAGGCCACGGCACGATCCAAGGAGACTTGGGCGATGTCACGTGCTTGCTCTACCCCCGGAAAGGCCCGGTTGTGTTCAATATAATCTGCCACATAGACAATCTTATCTAAGGTTGACATCTGTCCACTCCCCACGGTGTGAATCTCAATACTACGAAGAATGGCTGGATCTATCAGTCCGAGATCTTCCTGAATCTTATAAATGCCGACCATTCCATGCCAGACGTTATTGCCCCAGTTTTTTAATTCTGGATCAAGACTATAGCGATCAATCAAGTCTAGAAATTCCTGATCCGATAATTTCTTGGCATAGTCATGCAAGAGACCTGCTAGTCCAGCCTGTTCTTCATCTGCTTCATAGCGTTTGGCCAAGTCACGCGCAGCTTTCTCAACCCCTAAACAGTGGGTTAGGCGTTTTTCTGGCAAGATTTGACCCATTTTTTCAAGCAAGACTTCACGAGAAAAGCCGAGATAGTTTTCATAGGTCATTGATACAAACCTTCTTTCTTGATGTAGTCCAAGACTGGCTTTGGCAACATAAAATTCGGCGTCCGACCTTGGGCGATAAACTCTCGCACCATGCTAGAAGAGATGTCCATAAGAGGAACATCAACCCAAATCACAGGATAGGAGGTTCCTGCCTTGTAACGGGGACGTTGAACACCGACAAACTGCACCATCTCCACTAATTCGTCAATCCGATACCATTTTGGCAGGTAGTCTACCATATCCGCTCCAATGATGAAGTAATAGTCTGTATCTGGGTCTCGCTCATTGAGCAACTTCATCGTATCGTAGGTATAGGAAATCCCTTTACGCTCTAGCTCAATCGTCTCGATTTCCAGACCTTCAATGCCCTCAATGGCTAGTTCCAGCATTTTCAAGCGATGGCCTTCATCAATGGTTTCTTTTTTATCCACATGCGGAGGCTCATATTCTGGCATGAGAAGGACCTTATCCAAGCCTAGTTGCTGGCGGACTTGATCTGCAACTACAAGATGGGCATTATGGACGGGATTAAAATTCCCTCCGAGGATTCCCACTTGTTTGCGTTTCTTATCTTTGATCTCTGGCTCTAACTCCACCTTGGTAAAGGGGGTTAATAGTTCAATGGCCATATACCTGCTCTCCTGTGTCTCTTAGATTTCTTTTACTTTGACTGAAATCTTCCGGTTTTCTTTTTTGCTTGATTGTTTGTATAAGATGAGGATGCGTCCAATTTTTTGAACTGTATCCACACCGATTTCTTCTTCTAAGATTTCCGCTACTTCATGGATATTCTCATCCGTATTTTGAAGAAGGGTCACCTTGATCAGTTCGCGTGCATCTAGCGCTTGGCGCACACTGGTTTTGATTTGGTCATTGAGCCCGTTTTTCCCGATTTGGATAATGGGTTTGAGGCTGTGGGCTTGGCTGTTGAGGAAAGCCCGTTGTTTAGATGTTAATGTCATATTTTTACTTCCTTTTTTTTGATCGTTATTTTAAGTGGTGGGGACGGCCGGAACTAATTTTTCAAAGATCTCATCTTTGAAAAATGGATTTCCTCACCTCAAAATGGAGCCTTGGTCTCCATTTTGCCCTTGCCAATCTCACGATTGGCAACTACACCACGGCAATAACGATCTCTTTATGAGCTCACTTTGTTCGCTCTTTAGATATATTTTTTCCTGTTTTTTTAAATAATAGCTTTGCGGGTGACGACGGCAACGCCTTCTGGTGCCCAGACGGCTACTTTGGCTTCCCCATTGACGCGGATCCAGCCGAGTCCAGAGATGACGAGGTCTGTCTTGTCCTTGATGGTAAACTCATGAGAAACCAAGGGTGGGAACTCTTCTTTTTCTTTGCTATTAGGTGGAGTTAGCAAGCCACCAACATGCTTGTCATAAAAAGCGGTCGCTCCTTCTAGCTTGGTTCGATGAAGCTTGAGTTCGTTATCAAAGAAGGCAGTAAAACCTTGCTTTTCCCCCTTGATAAAGTCAAAGCGTCCCAAGCCACCCAAGAAGAGAGTCTGCTCTGGATTGAGCTGATAAGTCTTGGGTTTGATTTCCTTTTTAGGGCTGACATACTTGAGGTTTTTCGCAGTCAAGTAGTGAGCCATCTGGTGGCGATGAATAATCCCCGGTGTATCGTAGATGTAGGATCCATCGTCCAATGGGATTTCAATCTTGTCCAGTGTCGTTCCTGGGAAGCGAGAGGTCGTGATGATATCCTTGTCACCAGTGATTTCCTGGATAATCGCATTGATGAGGGTCGATTTCCCTACATTGGTTACCCCCACCACATAGACATCACGACCCTTACGGTACTGTTCAATCTTTTCCATCAAATCCTTAATGGCACTCTTGTTTTGGGCAGAGGTGAGGACCACATCGACAGGACGCATGCCTTCTTCGTGGGCCCGCTCCATCAACCAATGCGTCACTTTGCTATCCTTGACAGACTTGGGCAAGATGTCTTTTTTATTTCCGACCAAGAGGACATCATTACCTGCTACAAAGCGCGGTAAGCCAGGAATGACAGAGCCATTAAAGTCAAAAATATCGACTACATTGACCACGAGAGCATCACTATCTCCTACTTCGTGAAGGAGTTTTAGGAAATCATCATCTGTCAGATGCACATCTGTGATTTCATTGTAGTGACGTAGACGGAAACAGCGTTGGCAATAGACTTCGCCTATTTCCAAGCCCTTTTCAAGAGCTGATTGGGGAGTATAGCCTATCCCCTCTTTGGTTTCTGTCTGAATGGGCGCTCCACAGCCAATACAGAATAATTCTTCCATTCTTAAATTCCTTTTTTGTATACAATCGGACCATATTTTTCGGCCATTTGCTTCATGACACGGCGTTCACGCGCCCGGTTGATCTTGGTCTTGATGGAGTCATGCTCAACCAAAGGCTTGACCAAAATCGAGCGAATGCCTGCACGATGGGCAGCCCGGATATCCGTCATCAGTTGATCCCCGACCATGACCACTTCATTTTTCTCATAGTGGAAACGTTTAAGGGCCCGATCAATCCCAAAAGTAAAGGGCTTGAGCGACCAAGCTTCATAGTCAATATCAAATTTCTCAACAGCGCGCTTGACCCGTTTGGGGCTATTATTGGACACCACGATAACCCGAATTCCGCCATCACGAAGGTCGTGCAACCACTGGCGCATCTCAGGAGTACCATCTGGATTATTCCAAGCAATCAAGGTGTTATCCAAATCCACAAGGACCGCCTTAATGCCTTGTTTTTTCAAGTCTGCAACGGTGAGATCATAGGCTGCTTCCACCGCAAAATCTGGTTTGTAATTTTCGATTGACACGTTTTTCTCCATTTTTTATATTCTCTTCATTGTAGCATAAATAGACGCATTTTGCACTTGCTTCGTTGTCTCCCCTTTGTAAGAGGATCCATTCTATCTCTTTGATATTCCCTAAAATAGACAAAAACGTTACAAAGTTCCAAAAACGTGGTATAGTAGAAGAAAAAAATACGCGGAAGAGTTATGATAACAAAAGAAAAAAAATTGAGGGAGGTCTCCCCTCTCCTCCAAAAAATCATTAATTGGTCCTCCATCATTGGGGCCCTGGCAACCCTTGCTTTCTGTATCTGGGCCTACTTTGCTGGCATCCTCCAATCCAAGGAAACCTTGTCGGCTTTTATTCTCCAAGCAGGTATCTTCGGTCCACCTCTCTTTATCTTTCTTCAGATCCTTCAAACAGTGGTGCCTATTATTCCTGGCGCTCTTACGTCTGTCGCTGGTGTCTTTATCTATGGCCACATCATTGGGACCATCTACAACTACATCGGCATCGTCATTGGCTGTGCCATCATCTTCCACCTCGCAAGAATGTACGGGCCTAAATTTGTCCAGTCTATGGTTAGCCAGAAGACTTACGACAAGTATATTAACTGGCTCAACGAAGGTAAGCGGTTTGATCGTTTCTTTATCTTCATGATGATCTGGCCCATCAGTCCAGCGGACTTTCTCTGCATGCTAGCTGGATTAACCAATATGACCTTTAAGCGCTATATGACCATTATTATTCTCTGTAAACCGATTACTCTGGTCATCTACACTTATGGTCTCACCTATATCATCGACTATTTCTGGCAAATGATGTAAAAAAGATGTTGGGAAAACACCCAGCATCTTTTTTATAGAATTCCTTTTTCTTTTTGAATAATGAAGTCCTTTAGAGTGATCAGGAGGACCGCTAACAGAATCATGCCCATACCCAAGAAGTCAATCATAAAGAAATGCTCCTTCATAATGATAAAGGCAAAGAAAACTGCCGAAATTGGCTCAATAGAGGCTAATAAGCTTCCCTTTACAGCTCCGACCAAAGAGGTCCCTTTAAGAAAGGCTGTGTAGGCAAAAATCGTTCCAATAACAACCAAACCAAAAAAAGCCATCAAGGTATCCAGTCTGTAGTTTCCAGAAAAAGAAAGAAGACCACTAAAAGGAATCATCAGAATTCCTGGAATGACCATCCCAACTCCAATCACCAGCATACTTCCCCATTTTTTAATTAAATTAAGAGGAAGGACAATATACAGAGCATAAGCAAAGGCTGAAACCACTCCCCAAGCCAGACCTTTTGGATTAATGGCCAGTTGGTTGACTTGACCGTGTGTTGCAATTAAGAATGTGCCACCAATCGCTAACAGCATGGAAGCTACTTCCGCAAGAGTAGGAGCTACTCTATCCTTGATACAGGTATAGGATAAAATCCCCACTGGACAGAGATACTGCAAAACGGTGGCAGTCCCAGCATTGGTTTCTGCAATCGCCTCTAAATAGGTCAATTGAGTTAGTAACAATCCTAAAAATGAAAAAACGAGAAGGGGAAGGTAGGAAGATTTATCTTTAGCAAAGGCTAATACCTTCTCTTTATCCGCTACGTAAGATAATATAATAAGGACAATGCCTGAAAAAAGTAGACGAAAATTAGTTAACCCTATAGCTGAAAAACCATGTGCCATCAAATATTGCCCGCTAACACCAGAAAGCCCCCAAGCAATTCCAGCAATCACAGTCATCAAGGTTCCTTTGAAAGATGTAGACATGTTGCCTCCACAAATATTATTTACATCCTAATTGTAACATAAAAACCAGTCCAAATGGACTGGTTTTATTCATAAAATATACTAATTTACGGCTCAACCAAAATCTTGATTTGAGATTTATCTTGCGTTAATTCGATAAAGCCATCTTGAACAATGTTTTCCAATTTGATTTTCTTGGTAACCAATTTTTCAGCAGAGAAGTAGCCTTGTTCCATCAATTCCAATACTTTAGGGAAGATGTGGCGATAAGCGATAATCCCTTTAAGGGTCTTTTCTTGAATGGCGAATTCATTTGGATTGATGCTCGCTTCGCGTTCCCAAATAGAAACAACCATACATTCACCAGCCTTATGGACAGCTGCCAAAGCTTGTCCAAGAACAACAGGAACCCCTGTTACTTCATAAGACACATCCGCTCCACCATCCGTCAAACGATGAATGGCTTCAACGATTGATTCACCTTCTTCTGGACGAACAACAATGGCACCCAACTCTTCTGCTTTGGCTTGACGTTCTGCAGACAATTCAACCGCATAGATTTTTGAAGCACCAGCCGCACGAAGGGCTTCCACGATCAAGAGACCAATAGGCCCCAAACCAAAGATAACAGCTGTATCTCCTGCCTTAATAGCAGATTGACGAACTGCATAAACGGCTACAGCAGCAGGTTCTGTAAGCGCTGCTTGCTCATAGCTCAAGCTATCTGGAATCACATGGACTAAATCTCCATCTAGGACACAGTATTTAGCAAACCCACCATCTGCCGCAAGGCCGACGAAGTTCAAGTTTGGATCAAGGTTATAGTCACCAATTAAGTTGTGTTTTGCCAAAATTGGCTCAATTGTCACACGATCACCGACTTTGACCCGAGTCACATCGCTTCCAACCTCAACAATTTCTCCAGCAAACTCGTGACCGAGGGTAACGGGTGCTTTTTGACCAGAATAAACATGCTCTTCTGTTGGAATGAAAATTGGTCCATCCAAGTATTCATGCAAGTCTGTCCCACAGATTCCTGTGAATTTGACCGCAACCTTTACTTGATGAGGTTGTACTTTAGGGACTTCTACTTCTTCGATACGAACGTCCTTCTTACCATGCCAGCGGGCAGCTTTCATTGTTTCCATATGATTCTCCTATTTTTCCATGAATTGCAATTCCCTTTCAGGAAACCCGATAACCATATTGTAAACCCTTTCACAAACTTTGTCAAGAAGAAACAGACGGTTAATATCTTAATCATCGGCCCGAGATGACTCTAGTTTCCAACCGACAATCCAGCCCAGAACAAGAAGATAATTTTCAAAAGCTCCAATAGCATTTACTGGCAAATGATAGTTGAGATAAGCAAATAAATGATTAGTCCCAATTCCGATGCCACCAACAATCAAGGCCAATAAAACCGTACGAAGATAAAACCAATCATATTTGAAATTAACAGCAATGAGAATCACAAGAACTGCCACATTCCAAATCCCAATTTCCCGTTGCCAACCGATAGAAATACCATATCCCGAATGACTTCCCATATAAGATGGAAAGAACAGCTGGAAGACAATCGCTCCAGACATGGCGATGATAACCAGGATAAATAAGACTCTTAAAAATTTGTTCATGTAACTCCTCCTAATGCCAGTTGATATGTAATGATCTTTCCTATTCTAACACAATTTTATGGATAGTAAAAACCAACCTCTCGGCTGGTTTTTTTCTCTATTACTCTTCTTTCAACTTCGCCAATTCTTGGGCAAGTAACTTGAGGGCTACTTGTGGGTTGGCTTGGCCTTTAGTTGCTTTCATGAGGAAGCCAGTGAAGGCCTTGTCCGCATTCCGCTTCCCTGACTTGAAGTCGGCTACTGCTGCTTCGTTGTCTGCAAAGACTTGGTGGATGATAGGGATTAAGACTTCAGGATCTGAAATCTGTACCAATCCAGCTTTTTCGACGTATTCACGCGCGCCGCCACCGTTTTTCGCCAAGTGAACGAAGACTTTCTTGGCAATCTTAGATGAAATCGTTCCATCTTCGATGATGGCAATCATTTCCACCAAGTTTTCTGGTGTCAATTGGATTTCTTCCAGCGTCTTACCTTCTGCATTCAAGAATTGTGCGACTTCTCCTTGGAGCCAGTTAGAGACTTGTTTGGCATCACCACCAAGGGCCACAGCTGCTTCAAAGAAGTCAGAAGTGACTTTCGTCGCTGTCAATTGGTTGGCATCATAGTTAGACAAGCCAAGCTCTGCCACGTAGCGAGCACGACGGACTTTTGGAAACTCTGGCAACTCTGTGCGCATTTCCTCGATCCACTCATCTGAGATTTCAAACAAGGGAAGGTCTGGTTCTGGGAAGTAACGGTAATCCGCTGCTCCTTCTTTGACACGCATAAGAATGGTGCTCTTATTCGCTTCATCATAACGGCGTGTTTCTTGACGAATGACCCCACCTGATCGCAAGATTTTCGCTTGGCGCTGTACTTCGTATTCAAGACCTTTACGGACGTTTGAGAAGGAGTTCAAGTTTTTCAACTCCGTCTTGGTACCGAATTCCTCTTGGCCGTATGGGCGAAGGGAAATGTTGGCATCCACCCGCATCGATCCTTCTTCCATCTTGACGTCTGAAATACCAGTGTACTGGATGACTTCTTTCAAAGCTGTCAAATAAGCGTAGGCTTCTTCTGGAGAACGCATATCTGCTTCAGATACGATTTCGATCAATGGGACCCCTTGACGGTTGAGGTCTACATAAGAGAAACCGTCTGTTCCGTGGGTGTTCTTACCGGCATCTTCTTCCAAGTGAGCCCGTTCAATCCCGATTTTCTTAGTTGAGCCGTCTTCCAATTGCACTTCAATCCAACCGTTATATCCGATTGGCTCGTCAAATTGCGAAATTTGATAGGCCTTTGGATTATCAGGGTAAAAATAGTTCTTACGGTCAAAGTGCATGTGCTGATGGATATCCATATTCAGCGCCAAAGCAGCCTTGATGCCAGCATCCACAACACCCTTGTTCAAGACAGGAAGCACCCCTGGGAAAGACCAGTCGATCACATTGGTATTGGCATTTTGCTCGTTCCCAAAGTGAGCAGAGGTTGGTGAGAAAATTTTTGAGTTTGTATTCAATTCAACGTGGACTTCAAGTCCGATGACTGTTTCAAAGTTCATTAATTGTCACCTCCGAAAATAAGGGGTTGTTGCTTGTGGTAATCCGTCGTTGCTTCAAAGGCCACTGCAGCTTGGTAGATGGTTTCTTCAGAATACTTGGGACCAATCAACTGCAAACCAACTGGAAGACCTTGCGCAAAACCTGCAGGAATCGAAATCCCTGGAAGACCTGCCAAGTTGACTGGGATTGTCAAGAGGTCAGCCAAGTACATGGCAACCGGGTCGTGGTTGAGCGAATCCAAATCAAAGGCTACACTTGGAGCGGTTGGACCAAGGATAAGGTCATAATCTGCAAAAACTTTTTCAAAGTCTTCGATAATGAGCGTGCGGACTTGGCCAGCTTTCTTGTAGTAGGCATCGTAGTAACCAGATGACAAACTAAAGGTACCCAGCATGATCCGACGTTTAACCTCATCACCAAAGCCTTGGCTACGAGTGTTCACATAGATATCATCCAAGTTCTTGGCATCTTCCGCACGGAAACCATAGCGAATACCGTCGAAACGTTGCAAGTTTGAAGAAGCTTCAGATGAAGCGATGATGTAGTAAACGGCAACCCCGTATTTAGAATGAGGCAGGCTGACTTCTTCGACAGTTGCTCCCAATTTTTCAAAGTGTTTAGCCGCATTGAGGATGGTTTCTTTGACTTCTGGGTCAATCCCTTCACCGAGGTATTCCTTAGGAAGGGCAATCTTCATGCCTTTAATGTCTTGACCAATCTTAGAAGTAAAGTCTGCTACACGAACAGGCGCAGATGTTGAATCTTTGACATCTTCACTGGCAATGACATTGAGCAAGAGGGCATTTTCCTTGACCGTTGGTGCAAATGGTCCAATTTGGTCTAGTGAGCTACCAAAGGCAATGAGACCAAAACGTGAAACTGTTCCATAAGTTGGTTTGAGACCAACAATCCCGTTGAAGGCAGCTGGTTGGCGGATAGAACCACCAGTATCTGAACCAAGGGACAAACGGACTTGACCTGAAGCTACAGCAGCTGCTGAACCACTAGAAGATCCACCAGGCACCTTACTGTGGTCCCATGCATTCTTGGTTGGTCCATAATATGAAGTTTCACCAGATCCACCCATGGCAAATTCATCCATGTTGGTCTTCCCGATGACAATCATATCTTTAGCTTTGGCATTGGCAACAGCTGTCGCATCAAAGATTGGCTCGTAGTTATAGAGCATTTTTGATGCCGCAGTCGTCAAGATACCATCTGTTGAGATATTGTCTTTGACCGCGAGCGGAATCCCTGATAGGAGGTTGTCTGCATCGATTCCTTTTTCATCAATAGCTTTGGCTTGTGCAAGGGCAGCTTCTTCGGCCACCGTTACAAAGGCATTGATTGCTTCTTCACGCGCCTTGATATCATCAAGCGTCGCTTGGGTCAATTCGGTTGCTGAAATTTCCTTAGAGACAAGGAGGTCGTGCAACTCTTCAATGGTTTTATGGTTGAATGACATTAGGCATCTCCTCCATCTTCTAGGATAGCTGGTACCTTGATGTAGTAATTATCTTTTTCAGGTACATTTTTAAACAAACGGTCACGGTCCGTCCCTTTTTCAGCAACATCCGGACGCAATACGGTCTTACGATCCGCCATGGTCGTTGTTGGAGCCACACCGGTTGTGTCCACTTCTTCCAACAATTCCACCATGTCGACAATTTTCGATAAGGTTGTCGCAAACTCAGCTGTCTCTTCTGGAGAGAATTTCAATTTTGAAAGATTGGCAACGTGGGTTACCTCTTCTTGCGTAATTTTCATCTTGCTTCCTTTCGTGAAATGATGATTTTTCAATACCTTCTATTTTACCATATTTTTAGTATTTATGCGGTAGTTTGGCAAGAAAATAGAGTCCAAGGAAGGCTAGGCATTAGGCCATTCTCCTCGAACTCTAATCTTACAATTCTTCTAATTGTTCATTCACCACTTTTGCTCCCAAAACATGTTTGAAATGATTTAAAGCAAACTGGTGATTTTCAGGAGTGAGCGATGCCACTGCAGGCGCGACCACTTCGATCTGATAGCCCAGATTATAGGCATCTACTGCTGTATGGAGGACACAAATGTCCGTTAAGACTCCCGTCAAAATAACCGTATCTACGCCACGTTCCCGGAGGCGGATATCCAGATCAGTTCCTGAAAAAGCAGAATAATGACGCTTGTCCATCCAAAAGACACGTGGATCCGCTTTGTGCTCCCGATAAAAATCAGCTAAGGGACCATACAAATCCCGTCCACTAGTCCCAATGATATTATGAGGTGGGAAGAGCTTGCTTTCTGGATGAAATGGATCGTCTACATCATGAGCATCAATCGCAAAAAAGACATAGGCCCCTTGGTCAAAGGCTAGCCGGGTCACCTGAGCAATGCTCTCAGAAATAGCTTGTGCAGGAGCTCCTGCCGTTAGCTTACCTTCATCCGCTACAAAATCAACGGTGTAGTCAATCGAAATTAACGCTTTAGTCATTAGTAGTCTCTTTTCTTTATTTCTTCAAAAATATCTGGGATCAAGACTTTGAGGTAGGTTCCCTTCATCCCAAGAGAGCGGCTTTCAATAATACCGGCTGACTCCAGTTTCCGAAGTGCATTGACAATCACAGAGCGGGTAATACCAATCCGATCCGCAATCACGGAAGCAGTTAACTGCCCTTCATTTCCCTTCAATTCACTAAGGATAGCGGAAACTGCCCGCAATTCTGAATAGGACAAGGTATTGACAGCCATATTGACCGCAGTCCGGCGACGAATATTTTTCTCATCTTCCTCTCGTTGGAAGTTCAACATTTGAATTCCAACTACGGTACTAGCAATCTCAACCAAAATCAAATCATCATCCGCAAATTCCTTATCATTGCGCCAAATAATCAATGACCCCAAACGAATCCCAGATACATGAATAGGAGCAATCGTTGTCAACCCATCAGGAAAATCAGACTTTGTCTCTACTGGAAAGATACTTAAATCGTGATCTACATCTAAATTCGCCTCTGTATCATAGACTAAACTGGCTGCTTTCGCATAATCTTCAGGTAATTTTTTATTGTCAAAAAAAGCCTCAACCCGGTCATTATTGGTTTTGTAGCGCATGAAATAACCTAGAAGAGTTCCCTTGCTATTAATAATACAAGCGTTACAATGAATGATATCAGCCAGTTGACGGGCAATTGCATTATACGGCATTTCATCTTGCAACTGTTCTTCAGAACGTTTCAAGATAGATGTAATTTTTCTCGTTTTTTCTAATAATTTAGCCATAATAAACCTCGCATATAGTCAGCTAAAGTATATCATATAAGAGGGGGAATTTCAATCGAATTATCTGAAAATTATTTATTTTTTCTACAATTATATGCAATTCAGAAAAATTAGCCTTACGTAACAAAATATTCGCTGGATTCATTCAAAAAAGAAACCGCCTATTAGCGATTTCTCTTACACTTATCGTTTGTATTGTTTTAAGAAACGAGTCATCTTCTCTTGAATTTGAGCCAATTCTTCTACTCGAGGAAGGTAAACAATCCGGAAATGATCTGGCTCTTTCCAGTTAAATCCACGTCCGTGAACCAAGAGAACCTTTTCTTGTTTTAAGAAATTCAAGACAAACTGCTCATCATCATCTACCCGGTACATTTCACGATCAATCTTAGGGAAGATATAGAGACCAGCTTTTGGTTTGACAGCTGAGAGTCCTGGAATATCATTGATAGCCTTGTAGATAAAGTTCCGTTGTTCGTAGATTCGACCGCCTGGAAGCAAGAGTTCGTCCACTGACTGGTAGCCTCCCAAAGAAGTCTGGACCACTTGTTGGGCCAAGACGTTTGAACACAGACGCATATTGGAGAGCATATTCAAACCTTCGATATAGCCCTTCACGTGGTGTTTTGGTCCAGACAAGACCATCCAGCCCACACGGAAGCCCGCGATGCGGTGTGATTTAGACAAACCGTTCATGCTGACACAGAACAAATCTGGCGCGAGACTAGCAATAGCTGTGTGTTTGGCACCATCCATGACCAAGCGATCATAGATCTCATCTGCAAAAATAATCAAGCCATGTTGACGAGCAATTTCGACAATTTCCAACAGAATCTCATCTGGATAGAGAGCTCCGGTTGGGTTATTTGGGTTGATCACGACGATAGCCTTGGTGTTTGAGGTAATTTTTGACTTGATATCATCGATATCTGGGTACCACTCTGCTTCTTCATCACAGACATAATGCACCGCATTTCCACCTGCTAGGCTGACCGCTGCTGTCCAAAGAGGATAATCTGGCATTGGCACAAGGACTTCATCGCCATTATCCAGCAAGCCTTGCATAGACATCACGATCAACTCACTGACACCATTTCCGATATAGATATCATCAATCTCAACATTCGGAATCTTTTTCAATTGGCTATACTGCATAATGGCCTTACGGGCAGAAAAAATTCCTTTTGAATCCGAATACCCTTCACTATCCCGAGCATTCATAATCAAATCATGAATGACTTCATCGGGAGCCGTGAACCCAAATTCAGCCGGATTTCCTGTATTTAAGCGAAGGATTTTCTCCCCGTTTGCCCGCATGCGCATCGCTTCTTCTAAGACTGGACCACGAATATCGTAAGCAACGTGCTCTAGCTTGACGGACTTATTGTATTCTTTCATGATTTTTTCCTCACTTTATCAAACTGCTTCCATTATACCACTAGTTAATCTGGAGTACAACTGAGCAACCTCTTTCATTTTCGATGAAATCCTATAGATATCTGATTTGACCTTTACTTTCTATGGTAAAAGGTTTAAAATATAATTATAGGTAACATAAATGGGTTCTTCCATTTCTTTTCACGTTTTCAAGCAGTAAAGGAGGACGGAACATGTCTCAAAAATACGAAAACATCATGGTTGCAGTTGATGGATCTCGCGAAGCTGAACTCGCTTTTGAGAAAGGGGTCAATGTTGCGTTGCGAAACGGATCCAAACTTACCCTTGCTCATGTCGTTGATACACGTGCCTTACAAAGTGTCTCTAGTTTTGATGCCGAGGTGTATGAAGGATTCCAAACAGAAGCTAATGAACTGTTAGAAGGGTATATCAAGCGTGCTAAAGAAGCCGGTGTCCAAAACATTGCTTCGGTGATTGAAATGGGTAATCCCAAAGTCCTCTTAGCGACTGATATCCCTGAAGCAGAGGGAGTTGATCTCATCATGGTTGGGGCAACTGGTCTAAATGCTTTTGAACGTTTACTAGTCGGGTCTTCATCTGAATACATTCTCCGCCATGCCAAAGTCGATTTGTTAGTGGTTCGTGAGACAGAAAAGACCTTATAAACTTTATAAAAACCAAAAGGTGTGAAGGAAAACGAATTTCCTCACACCTTTTTATTTTCTTCCGATTCTGCTGTTTTTTCAGAGCAGTGTTTTTGATAAGCTTTGATTTGCCGTTCCAACTCTTTTTGAATGGCTGGCTCAGGTGCATACTTTTCTTCCCAGTCGTCCGGTTTTAAAATTTTATGCGTGACTTCATCAAAGTGAGCCTGACCATCTGGGAAAATCTTCCCCATGTTTGCACGGTGAACAATCTCAAAGACCTCTTCCGGATCGACCCCCATTAGAACAAAACTACCATAAGTCAGATAGAGCGTATCAATCAAGGCATCGACCTGCCCCACCATGGATATCTCAGCTGGATGCTTGCTACGAACCTTATTGGCTGCTTCATCTAAGGCTTGATGCAAGCTTTCGATTGAACGATCAAAGGTTGCTTCATCCTTGCTCGCTGCTCGAATAAATTCAACCAATTCCTCCTGCTTAAACATGGTTCGGTAAAGAGACTCTTGATTATCCCAGGCCTTTGGTTCTTCCTGAGTTTGACCATCCATGAGTTGATGGAAGGCTTTGACCTTATTAAAGTGATCGTCACGACTAACAAAAAGTGACTGATCCGTGATAATGCCAAAATGTTCAAGCGCTTTTTGGATCCCGTCTTTGGTATTACTGGTCGTCGTATGCTGAGCTACTTCTTTGACCCTGCTAGTTCCATTGCCCATCGCAATCGATAAGCCAACACCCGAGAGCATCTCTAAGTCATTATCCGAATCTCCAAAGGCCATCACCTGGTCCATCGAAAATCCAAATTCTTCTCCTACGATCCGAATCCCTTCCAATTTTGAGTTGTCTGGATTAATGACATCCGCCGCAAAGGGGCTAGAACGCGTAAATTTTAATTCAGGAAAAGCTTGCTCAACTTTCTGCGTGTCCTTAGGACTAGCCAATAAGAGAACCTGATAAACTGGTCCCTGGGCAATTTGTTGCAGTTCCTTTTGATCCTGAGGGACAGCCTTGCTAACCACCTTGTTGAAGCCCTGACTCACTGCCTTCGAAAAGCCTTTTGGTACAAACCGTGCAGACCATAGAGAAATCGGACTCAGACCAAAACTCATAATGCGAGAGCCTTCAACTCCATCTTCTGTTCCTAAGGCGATCTCAATCCGATGTTTTTTTGCGTAGTCAATCAAGTCATGCAGATTCTTCTTATCAATTGGAGAAGCAGATAAGACCTTGTCCTTGGTAAAAATATACTGACCATTATAGGTGACCGCAAAATCAAAGTCATAGCGCTCGATAAAAGGACGGACAAAGAAGGGTCCTCGCCCTGTTGCCAAACCAACAAAAATTCCTTGTTCCTTTAAGGCGCGAATGGCTTTTTCAGTTGACTTCAAGACCATTCGACTATCATTGACCAAGGTTCCGTCAATGTCAAAAAAGACCGCTTTTATTTCCATGATGACTGCTTTCTTTCCGTTTTATGATACAATAAATTATAACACACATTCCAAGGAGACACACATGATTAAGAAAATTTTGGCCCTTCATACAGGAGGGACCATCTCCATGCAGGCAGATGCCTCTGGAGCTGTCGTGACCAATTCATCCAACCCCATGAACCATATTGATCTGTCACTGGCAGGGATTGAGCTTACTTCAGAAGATTTTTTAAATTTACCCAGCCCTCATGTAACTCCTCAGCACATGTTGCAACTCTATCATAAGATTCAGAAAGAGGCTTCCCAGTATGATGGGATTGTCATTACCCATGGTACCGATACTCTTGAAGAAACAGCCTACTTCTTAGATACCATGGACTTGCCAACCATTTCGGTAGTCCTAACAGGAGCTATGAGAAGCTCCAATGAATTAGGAAGCGACGGCGTCTATAACTATCTGACTGCCATCCGAGTAGCAGCAGATCCCAAATCACAAGACAAGGGTGTCTTGGTCGTGATGAATGATGAAGTCCATGCAGCCAAGTACGTGACCAAAACACATACCACCAATGTCAGCACCTTCCAGACCCCCACACATGGCCCTCTAGGCTTGGTCATGAAAAAAGAAGTTCTTTTCTTCAAAACAGCTGAACCCCGTGTGCGTTTTGATTTGCAAGAAATCAAGGGAGTTGTCCCCATCATTTCAGCCTATGCTGGCATGAAAACAGAAGTCCTTGACCTACTAGATGTCCAACAAATGGATGGTTTGATCATTGAAGCCTTTGGTGCAGGAAATCTTCCTAAGGAAGTAGCTGAGAAACTCTTTGAATTTCAAGAGGCTGGCCTTCCTATTGCCTTGGTGTCCCGTTGCTTCAATGGAATTGCGGAACCTGTCTATGCTTACGATGGAGGCGGAGTCAAACTTCACGAGCACGGCATCTTCTTTGTCAAAGAGCTCAATGCAGCTAAGGCCCGGCTGAAGCTCCTGATTGCTCTCAATGCCGGATTAAAAGGCGATGAATTAAGAGGCTATATAGAAGGGTAGAATGACAATAGAAGGTGTGATGGTGGATACATCCGCCTTTTGTATTTAAAAATAGCTCTGATGGACTGAGATAATGATTGACAAGATGAATTTCAACATGGTTCGCATAGCTAGGACCTCTTTTCTATTTTTTACGATTATAGGTCCATAAACTTAAAATAAGATAAAAAGAGAGTGGGACAGAAATCGGTAATTCGTTAGAATTCGATTTCGTCGTCCCACCTCCGC
>NZ_JVIQ01000070.1:0-2908 GCF_001072745.1 Streptococcus sp. 400_SSPC
TGCGGAGGTGGGACAACGAAATCGAATTCTAACGAATTACCGATTTCTGTCCCACTCTCTTTTTATGGGTTTATACTTTATCTTTTGAGGTTGAGCTTGTGTCTGAATCCTTGCTAGTTGAAGAATCACTCTTCGAGGAATTACTTCCTTTACGAGTTTCAGCTCCATCAGCAGAGTATTCGTTTACAAAGATTTCCTTACGTAGTTCAAGGAAGCTTTCATCACTAAGGATATAACGCCCTTCTTTGGTTTTTGTCAATTCCAAGGTGTACTCACGCGGTTCGATGTACCCAAAATCTTCGTTCAAACGATCAAAGGCATAGTAGAATAAGAAGTTGTTCAATAAAGACAAACGTTTTTCTAGATCTGGATCTGTGTTGTCTTCTAATTTTTTAACATCTTCAATTCCGTTTTCAAACAGACTAGATTTTGCGCGGTTGATCAAGTTAGCCAAGTCACGTGTTGCAATTGCACGAGATTTGAAGGTAACCGTCGCAATATCTCCTTCGTCTTCAACCTTGGTGATTTCATAGTCATCACCGATTGTTGCTAACACTTTAAAGCGAGCTTGATCAAATAATTCCAAGATTTTTTCTGGAGTGAATGTTTCGGTTGTGAGTTCAAGCGTGAAGTTTTCTGCTGGTAAATATTTTGATGCATTTTCATCAACAAATTTTTCGGTAATTTGTTTTTTCCACTTGTCAACTGACGTTCCCATCAAGGTTGTGAAACCAGAAGAATGGTCCGTGAAGATGGCACGAAGAATGATATCTCCATCTTTCTCAATTTGTTTTTTTGTTTTTTCTTCTTTTGATTCACTAGATTGTTCTACCTTGTCCTCTTTGGCTGCTTTTTTCTCAGTAGCTGGTTTTGACGAACAAGCTGCCAACAACAACAAGCAAGCTGGTAAGACACCATATTTTACGAGCTTTTTCATAAGTTCTCCTTATTTTTTATAGATTATGTTCATTATACCAAAAATAGCCCCCCTGAACATTCTTAGACAAGTCTATGTAAAGAAATTGTAATATTTTGTCTCTCCTTCGTAATAAAAAAGAGGCTGGGACAAAAGTCCTAGCCTCTCAATTGTCTTTGGATTGTCGAGCAAGACGCARTRGTTGAGTGGGCTCTACTACGCTGATTTCATCAGCTTTTACAGCCCTACTCAACTGTGCGGAGGTAGGACGACGAAATCGAATTCTAACGAATGACCGATTTCTGTCCCACTCTCAATAGCCTATAGCATGGGCGCAAATAACTGCATAATTTCCTTGATCAAATGCTGGTACCAGGTGATCCGGAAAGTGTCCAACTGGATCTGCTGAGACACAGAGAAAATCTCTTCAAAATCCGCTCGGATCTTGGTCAATTCTGGGCTTCGATACATCCAGACAGCATTCTCATAGTGATGGACTAGGCTCCGATAGTCAAAGTTGATGGTCCCGACTACTGCGACTTCGTCATCGGCCAATACTTGCTTGCTATGGATAAAGCCTGGAGTGTACTCATAGATTTTCACCCCTGCTTCCATCAGGTCTGGATAAGCCCCTCGTGTAACGATTTGGATCAGTTTTTTATCCGGAATGTAAGGGGTCACGATGCGTACATCGACACCACGGAGAGCCGCATTTCGAATATCTTCTGTCAAATCATAATCAATGATTAAATAAGGGGTCGTAATGTAGACATAGTCTGTTGCCTGATTGATGATATTCTGATACACAGACTTACCAACCTGGGACTTGTAGATGGGTTTCGGTCCACTCCCAAAGGGGATATAGAAGCCTTCTCCATCTACCGCTTGGTTTTCCATATGGTATTTATCGAAATCTTCAATCTCTCCCTGGTTGATGTACCAGTTCATGAGAAAGAGTCGCGTCAAGGCCTTGACGGCTCGGCCGTCCAAGCGCACTGCACTATCCTTCCAATGACCGAAGCGTTCTCTCTGGTTGATATACTCATCCGCTAGGTTAACGCCACCTGTATAGCCAATCTGGCCATCAATGACCAAGATCTTGCGGTGGTCTCGATTGTTATAAGCCGCCGTCAATCGTGGCACCACCTTGTTAAACTTATGGGCATCAATGCCTAATTTGCGCAAGCGTCTGGTGTAGTTTCCCTTCAGGGTCGCCATACAGCCAATATCATCGTAGAGCAGCTTCACTTCGACCCCTTCTTTGACTTTCTCAAGTAGGATCTCTAGGATGCTGTTCCACATGAAACCTTCCTCGATGATATAGAATTCAAGAAAGATAAATTTCTTGGCTGAGCGCAAATCCTCTAATAGTTGTGGGAGCATCTGGTCCCCTAGTGGGAAAAAGGTCGAAGCCGTCCCGTTGTAGAGGTCTGCGTTGTGGTCCATGGACAGAATAGACTTGACCATCCCATAGACGCTCTTACTCTCTTCTTTCAATTGCAGGCGAAGCTCACGGCTGTTGTCCTCACGGAAATTCATGGACTCCATATTTTCCAACTGGACCATTTCTTTTTTGGACAGGCGCCGCTCCCCAAACATGAGGTAAAGAAGGGAACCAAAGACAGGGATGACGGCAATCAGGAGCCAGGTCACCTTGCTCTCTGGAGGCATATTTCGGTTGACGATCGCCAAAATGGTCGAGATATACAAGAGAACCATGATGGTGACAGACATCCAATTTGGGAACCATTCATTTAGCCAAAAGAAGGCCGCAAAGGACAGCCAGAGTTCAAACCCCATAAAGAGGATACTGAACCCATATTTGGACATTAACAATCGAATCTTTCGAAAACTCACCCTCATTCTCCTTCTTTTATAATCCCTACTAGTATACCAGTTCTAAGAAGGGAGCGCAAACCCGATAAAATGAAAAAAGAGAGTGGGACAGAAATCGGTAATTCGTTAGAATTCGATTTCGTCGTCCCACCTCCG
>NZ_JVIQ01000071.1:0-43416 GCF_001072745.1 Streptococcus sp. 400_SSPC
TCAGCGAACTTCTACGAAGTTCCATGACTTAGTTTTGAACCTAAGGTTTCAAAACTCCCGAGTTCTAGAAACACTATTGTCTCTAGAACTATTTTCACAGCGGAAAGTTTCAGTCCTTGCTTTAATAACAAAAATTAATATAGATTTATTTCTATTTATTGAACAATCACTTGGTTTTTATGGAAAAAGAAAATTTGTCGATATTCTAAAACCAGCTCGCTTGAGCTGGTTTTTTTAACTAATATATTTTATTACCAAAGTAATCCGAGAGACTAGTTAGCTAGGCCGCTTTCTTACTGAATCACATTTTTTCCTCTAGTTCAACATCTGGATACTTGTCCGCAAACCAACGGAGGGCAAAGTCGTTTTCAAAGAGGAAGACTGGCTGGTCAAAGCGGTCCTTAGCCAAGATGTTTCGGCTTGAAGACATGCGCTCATCTAAGTCTTCTGGTTTGATCCAGCGAACAGTCTTTTTACCCATTGGGCTCATGACCACTTCTGCATTGTACTCATTTTCCATCCGGTGTTTAAAGACTTCAAACTGCAATTGACCAACGGCCCCAAGCATGTATTCACCTGTTTGGTAGTTGGTATAGAGCTGGATGGCCCCTTCTTGCACCAATTGCTCAATCCCTTTGTGGAAGGATTTTTGCTTCATGACATTCTTAGCAGATACCTTCATGAAGATTTCAGGTGTAAAGGTTGGCAGTGGTTCAAATTCGAACTTGTTTTTTCCAACAGTCAGCGTATCCCCAACCTGATAAGTACCAGTATCGTAAACCCCGATGATGTCTCCTGCTACAGCATTGCTGACATTCTCACGGCTTTCGGCCATAAACTGAGTGACGTTAGAAAGCTTAGCCCCCTTACTAGTACGAGGGAGGTTAACGCTCATGCCCCGCTCAAACTCGCCCGATACAATTCGAACAAAGGCGATGCGGTCACGGTGACGAGGGTCCATATTGGCTTGGATTTTAAAGACAAAGCCTGAGAAATCCTTGTCATATGGATCAACAAGCTCTCCGTCAGTCTTCTTGTGGCCATGTGGTTCTGGAGCAAACTTGAGGAAAGTTTCTAAGAAAGTCTGTACCCCAAAGTTCGTCAAAGCTGATCCGAAGAAGACTGGTGTTAATTCACCCGCAAGGATGGCTTCTTCTGAGAATTCATTTCCAGCTTCTTGCAAGAGTTCGATGTCATCTTTCACTTGCTCAAAGAATGGATTGTTAGCAAAAAGCTTGTCTCCGTCTTCTAGACTGGCAAAGCGTTCGTCTCCTTTATAGAGTTCCAAACGTTGGTTATAAAGGTCATAGAGTCCCTCAAAGGCTTTCCCCATCCCAATCGGCCAGTTCATCGAGTAACTTGCGATGCCCAAGACCTCTTCCAATTCTTGCAAGAGATCCAGTGGCTCGCGACCGTCACGGTCCAGCTTGTTCATAAAGGTAAAGACTGGAATGCCACGGTGTTTGACAACCTCAAATAATTTCTTGGTTTGAGCCTCGATACCCTTGGCAGAGTCCACCACCATGACCGCAGCATCCACTGCCATCAAGGTCCGATAAGTATCTTCTGAAAAGTCCTCGTGCCCTGGGGTATCAAGGATGTTGACCCGTTTTCCATCATAGTCAAACTGCATGACAGATGAGGTTACTGAAATCCCACGTTGCTTCTCGATATCCATCCAGTCAGACTTGGCAAAGTTTCCTGTTTTCTTTCCTTTTACAGTACCAGCTTCCCGAATCTCTCCCCCAAAGTAGAGCAACTGCTCTGTAATCGTCGTTTTACCAGCATCCGGGTGGGAGATGATGGCAAAAGTACGGCGTTTTTTAATTTCTTCTTGTACGTTCATGTTCCTATTTCTTTCTCTTCTTATTTTCTGACAAGTTTACAAATTCATCTCTACATCGGATTTCTCCTCAATTTCTCTATCTGTCCTATTATAGCGAAAATAGGCACTTTTTTCAACGATGATTCTTCTTTGAAATCAAAAAGGAAGACTAAAATCATACGATTCTAGTCTTCTTCAATTATATTGAATTACTTACTTTAACCCGCTCTCTTCTGCGACTGAAAAATACATTAAAGAGAAGCAAGGCTGCTGCTAGGATGCTGGAAACCACGACATAATTCACCAGGAGGCTGTCCCCTTTGATAATCGGTGGCCGGGCCATAAGTCCATAATTTCCTCCAGTGACTTGGTTGATACCAACTAGAAACATATCAAGGAAGAAGGTATAAAGAACAATTTCTCGATTTTTTAAGAGGCTCGAATCATAGCATCTCAAGAGATAAATCAAGGAATTAACCAAGAGACAGTAATGCCCTAAGAGAAAAGAAAAGCTCGTAATATGAGGGAAGGTATAGGGATCAAAGACCGGATAACCCAAGGCAAAGATCGCCCCACTGACTCCCATCAAGGCAAAGAACTGCTTGCTCTTCCATCTGTCTGGCAAGAGCAAGACAGCAAACATGGCCAAACGGCAATGGTACAAGGGTAAACTATTGGACCAGGGAAGTTGAAAAGCAAAATACCAGATATAGAGACAGATCAATTGAAATATTTGTAAGTTTCGAAAGATCTTCCGAAATTGTTCATTTTGATAGTAACGTAATGAAGCCCAAACTGCCATTAGGATTAAAAGAACCATGACCCCATACCAGAGGAGCGGTATAACAGGTGGTGCAGTGGATTCAGTTGTAAAAAAATGATGCATAGGATCTCCTTATTAAACGGATTCAGATGTTCTTTTTCTTTTCTTACTGGAGTTAACGATTGCATTGATCAGGATAAGGGTTCCTGTCATCAGGATGGTCACGATCAAATAGTTGAGCACAAGTCCATGATCACCAAGTACAGGAGGACGACGCATAAAACCATAATTTCCACCTGTTACAAGATTCGCAAGCTGAATAATAGCATTAACCCCAAAAGTCATCTGACAGATTTTCCAGGCATCCCTTGCTTCCACCTGGTAGGATTGAACCAGATAGATCAAGCAATTGGCCAAGAGGGCCCAGTGACTAAAGACATTGTTGATCGAGGATACGTGAGGAAAAGGATAGGGATAAAAGACGGGATGAACCAAAGCCATGATAGATCCAAAGACACCAACAAGAGCAAAATATTGCTTGAATCTTCCCCTAGGAGCAAACAGAATAATCCACATGGCCATCCGGCTATGATAGAAGGGAAGACTCTCTGAAAATGGCAAACATGCTGCAATATACCAAGCATTGATAATGAGCAACTGGATCAATTGCCCCCAATACCAAAAGTTTTGATAGCCTTTGGAAGAAGCAAATCGAATAGACAGAAGCCCCACCATTAGCAATGATGTCGGCAACAAGAAATACCAAGCCCCCAATTGAGGAGGAGCCGTTGGTTGACTGGTGAAAAATAAATCCCAAAGAGTCATGTCTTCCTTACCTCAGCTCAACTAATTTCTATTCCGAACGCGAACCGACAGTCTCTTCAACCATCTTGTATTTGTACTTATAACGTTGGTTGACCAAGAAAATTCCAGCTACCATCACAAAGCTTACCAAGAGGTAGTTTAAGAGAGCACCGTGGTCCCCAATGATTGGTGGACGTCGTAAGAAGCCATAATCCCCTTTCGTCAAAAGATTGACCAAGAAAATCAAGGCATTCATGCCAAAAGTAATCTTGAAAATTCTCAAGCTGTCTTGTTTTTCAGATTGATAATGATCCTGTAGGTAAATCAAACTATTGGCAAGCAAGGCCCAGTGGCTAAAAATTAGATTCAAAACTGTGATATGAGGGAATGGGAAGGGATCAAAGGCTGGATACACCAAGGCCGCTATCGATCCCAAAACTCCCAAGAGAGCAAAATATTGCTTGATATAGGTCCCTTTAGGGGCAAAGAGAATCACCAACATGGCCAAGCGGCAATGATAAAAAGGCAAATTATCCGTCAAAGGCATGTGGGCGAGAATATACCAAGCATTGATGGTCAGGACTTGGATCAACTGTGCCCAATACCAAAAGCGTTGGTAGCTTTTGGACTGCGCATATCTGATGGAAAAGTAACCAACCACCAACAAAGAGGCCGGCAGAATGAAATACCAGAGACCAAACCCAGGCGGGGCTGATTTTTGGTTTGTAAACAATAAATCCCAAAGTGTCATTTTCACATTCCTTTAATTTATAGATCGTTTTTAATCACAATACAAATCTCGTTTCCCATCATAGACCTCCCAAAGGAAGTTCAATTGTTCTTCTGTATTGCGCTTGGTAGAAAGAGCAGGCATCTTCTCTCTCTCAAAAAATGCAAGATCGGAAATTTCCTGATTCTGTTGAAAACTTCCATCCAGCAATTCACATTCAAATACCAATTTCACATATTGGCGACTTTGCAATTGGTAGCGATTGGTATCAAATACTGCCAACAAGCGATTGACACGTGCTACATAGCCCGTTTCTTCTTGGATTTCCTTTAAAATGTTTTCCGTCGGAGAATAGCCAACCTCACCAAAGCCACCCGGCAAAGCCCAGGTCTCTTCTCCCTGACCTTTCACCAGACAAAGTTTTCCATCTTTGACAATCCAGGCCCTTACATCAATTAAGGGAGTGTCGTAATGGTCTGTCGGACGAAACAAATCCGATAATTCTTGTGGATTCAAATCAGTCACTTCTCTCACAAGATCCTGTAAAAGGGCACGAATATCCTGATAGCGCTCTTGATCAAATGGATCTTTTGAGAACGCTAAGCCTGTATTGGTGATTGAAATCAAGCGCTGAATGTTCTTTAGTACATTATTACTCGCCATTCTCCAACTCCTCTACCAATTTGGCTAGATTCATGGAATTGCTTCCCTTGATGAGGATTTGGTCCTGCTCTTTTAAGCTTTCCTTGACTTGTTTGACCAGGTCCTCAAATTGATCTTCCTCAGCGGTCTTTTTGAAATAATAGACATGTCCGAGTAGGAACATCTGGCTCGCTAATTGAGCCAAGCCCGCAATGTCTTGACCGTAGAAAATCACCGTATCCAAGACATCCGGTGACAGGCTGAGAATCATTTGGTTGTGCAGATCAATGGATTGCTCCCCAAGTTCTTTCATATCTGCCAAGACCGCTAGCTTGCGACCATTTGGATTGGCAGGAATGGTCGAAAAGGTTTCTAAAATCAGGCGCATGGCCGTCGGATTGGCATTGTAGACATCGGATAGGATATCCGCTCCGTTACTTGCCTTCTTCCATTCTGTGCGGTTCTTAGTCAGCTCTATGCCTTTAAAGCTTGCACGGATGGCCTCTTCACTGATTCCTTCTTTCAAGGCAACATAGGCCGCAATCATGGCATTGGTCGCATTGTATTTACCTGTGACAGGTAAGTCAATAGCATCTGATAAGAAATTCGCTTCAAGAGTTAGGCTGTCCTTGCGTTCCTCCAACTTGGTAATGCTGATATCTGCTCCTTCACCAAAGCGCACAAGCTCTTGTTGGCTCGGTAAAAAATCCTCGACAATAGGATCGGCCGGCACTAGAAGCAAGCTACCAGCTGGCATCCCGTCCGCAATTTGCAATTTCCCTTTGGCAATTTCTTTGCGGTCTTTGAAAAACTCAAGATGAGCTTCCCCAATAAGGGTTACGATTGCTGCTTTTGGATGCGCAATTTCTGAGAGAAGATGGATATCTCCCAGATGGTCCTGCCCCATTTCAAGGACAAGCTTCTCTGTCCCTTCTGGCATATGGAGAACCGTATAAGGAAGGCCAATCTCGTTATTGTAGTTCCCTTGTGTTTTATAGGTTTTGTAGGTAGTTGACAGCAATTGAGCCAACATATCTTTGGTCGTTGTCTTACCGTTTGAACCAGTGACTGCCAAGACATCTACTTGACTTTTCTCCAACACATATTGGGCTAATTTTTGAAAGGCTGCTAGAACATCATCTACCAACAAATACGGGTGGCCTTCTACTTCTTTTTCAGACAAGGTCGCTACAGCCCCATTTTCAAAGGCCGTCTCGATGAAATCATGGCCATCACGCGCGCCCTTAAGAGGTACAAAAAGGTCTCCAGGCCCAATCAAACGGCTATCGAATTCAGGCTTGGTAAGGGCTACATCTTCAAATTGACTGATATCATTGCGAGCAGCCAGGACACCTGCTACTTCGTGCAAGGTTAGATTCATAGTATTCTCCTCTAAAAAGGGGGAGCAGGAAGAAAATCGACTCCTCATTGAGTTGATTCCATCCCCTACTCCCACTTGGAACAGATTCTTACAGTAAGTGTGCTTCGCGTTTTTCGAAAGTTGCTTTTGACAACTCAACCAAACGCTCGATCAAATCAGGATAGGACAAGCCCATGTTGTCCCACAACAAGGGATACATAGACCATTGGGTAAAGCCGGGCATGGTATTGAGCTCATTCAAGTAGATGCCGCCGTCCTCTGTGTAGAAGAAATCACAACGGGAGAGACCTTTACCACCAATGGCACGGAAGGCCAATTCAGCATTTTGACGCATGGTTGCAGCAACTTCTGCTGGGATTTCAGCTGGAATTGCCATCGTAATCTTATTATCGATGTATTTGGCTTCGTAGTCGTAGAAGGCTACATCTTTGACCACCTCACCAGGGAGGGTGCTCTTGACATCGTAGTTGCCTAACAACCCCACTTCGATTTCACGCGCTACGACACCTTGCTCAACCAGAACACGGCTATCATATTTAAAGGCCAATTCCAAAGACTGACGAAGTTCTGTCTGGTTCTCTGCTTTTGAAATACCAACACTAGATCCCATATTAGAAGGCTTGGTAAAGACCGGATAGGTTAATTCGGTTTCGATTAAGGCAATCTTAGATTCTAGATTCTCTCCTTCAAGGACGGCCACATACGGAACTTGTGGAATCCCTGCAGATTCTAGGACCCGTTTCGTGGTAATCTTATCCATAGCCACACTAGAAGAAAGAATATCACAGCCCACATAAGGGAGTTTCAAGACTTCTAGGAAACCTTGAACCGAGCCATCTTCTCCCATCGGTCCATGAAGGACTGGAAAGACAACTGCTCCTTCTTGATAGATACTGCTCGGAGTTACTTTAGCATCCCAATCAATGGTCTCATTGGTCATCAAGCGTTCGGTTTCAGCAGGCTTCTCTTCAAAGGTTTGGGTCTTGATGAAGTCTCCCGCCTGAGTAATGAAATAGGTCTCAACAGAATACTTGTCATAATTAATCGCCCGCATGACGCTTTCAGCTGAAAGTACAGACACTTCGCGCTCTGCGCTACGGCCACCATAAAGAAGTACAATTTTTTCTTTTGCCATTGTTTGGTCCTAATCCTTTATTTAATTTTGTGCTTCCTGATTGACTTGTCAGAAGCACTCCTCACATACGAGTTCGTCCCTCTAGTATACCACACTTTAAAAAGAAAGAAAACGAGAGAGAACACCTAAAAAACAAAAAAACCGGAGGGGGTCCTCCAGTTTTTGTAACCGCTTATAACTCGGTTCGATTTTCAATAGCTCGAAGAAGGGTCACTTCGTCCGCATATTCGATATCGGCTCCGACAGCTAATCCACGTGCTAGACGAGTCACTTTGATGCCAGCTGGTTTGAGGACGCGTGAGATATACATAGAAGTTGCTTCCCCATCTGCAGTTGCATTGGTCGCCACAATCACTTCTTGGACCTCATGATCCATTAATCGTGTAATCAAGGACTTGAGGTTAATATCATCTGGTCCGACCCCATTCATGGGCGAAATCAAGCCATGAAGGACATGGTAGCGACCGTGGTACTCCTGAATATTCTCCATGGCTGACACATCTCGACTATCTTCTACCACTAAGATGGTCGATGGATCGCGAGTCTCGTCTCGACAAATGGCACACTCTTCTTCATCTGTTAAGTTCCCACAGATGGAACAATAGCTTAACTCCCGCTTTGCTGACAAGAGATTCTTGGCAAACTCATTGACATCGTCATCACTCATTCCGATGGTATAAAAGGCTAGACGAGTTGCTGTCTTGATCCCAATACCAGGGAGCTTCGAATAACTTTCAATTAATTTTGCGATAGGTGTTGGATAGAGCATAGCTTCCTTTCTAATTCATAGGATGTTTTTGCTGGTAGAGATTGATAATCTCTCTGGTAATACTGTGACTAACAGTCGCTTGGAGATTGGTGTTGTGAGGGAAGACGACTGCCACCGCAATCTGAGGATTTTCAGATGGGGCATAGGCGATGACATTGGTATTTACAGCAGGGGTCCCACCATTTACAAATGTTTCTGCAGTCCCGGTCTTCGCACTGATTGGAACGGCAGCTCCTTCTCCGATGGTTTTACCAGTTGTTAAGCCACTGGTTCCGTATACCACCTGATAAAAACCTTGTTTAATGATAGCTAGATTTTCGGGTGTCAGAGCCACTTGATTGAGTTCTTTTGTTGCAATCTCTTCTTTCAGAGGGCCCAAACCTCCCTTGGCATCATTCTCATAAATTCCTTGGACCAAGTGTGGCGCCACGCGTTTCCCATCGTTGGCAATGGTTGCCACATATTGAGCCAACTGCATAGGCGTATAGTTATCAAACTGACCAAAAGCGTCTGTTAAGTAATTGCCAATCGAATACTCTTTGGGAACATAGCCCGTCGATTCATTTGGAAGGTCAATCCCCGTTTCTGATCCCAGACCATAGGAGGCGAAAGTCGAACGCAGTTTCGCCATAGCAGGATCCAATTGATCTGTCTTTAAGGTCATATTAGGCTGATAGGGTTGGCCCATCAAACCAAGAGCAATCTGCACCATATAGGTATTGGAAGAATATTCTAACGCTTGTACCGCATTGATTTCTCGGCTTCCAAACTGAGTGAACCAGGAAGTAATTGGAGCTGAGCCAGAAAATGAGATTGGTTGATCCAATAAGACTTGGTTCCCAGAAATCACCCCATTTTCCCATCCTGCTGTCAAGGTAGCCGCTTTAACGACAGATCCTGGGACAAAGACATTGGTCACCGTCCCTAAAGCATCAGGGGTAAGATCTTGCGAACCTGCTTCATGCTTCATCCCCGCCATAGCAAGGATTTTACCCGTTTTTGGATCCAAGGCAACAGCATAGACTCCTTCAGAGTAGGTCGCATTGCCAGCAGCTAATTCTGCCTGGAAGGACTTCTTCAAGATGTCTTCCACTCCTTTTTGGAAATCCAAATCAATCGAAAGCTTGATATTATTTCCCTTGCTTCCTTTTGAGAGAGTTTCGATCTTTTCGACATTGCCATTCTTGTCCAAATGGATTTCTTTTTCAACCCGTTCTCCTTGGAGGACAGACTCATATTGTTTTTCTAGATAAGAAGTTCCGACGCGATCATTTAAGGCATAGCCTTTTTCCAAATAATCATCCACTTCTTCAGCTGGAAGACCGGCTTGCTCTGTCGACACACTACCGACGATGGAAGCCAAGGGGCTATCAACCACTTTTCGATCCCAACTCGTGATCACTTCAAATCCTGGAAATTCTTTTAAATGATCTTTGACCGTCGTTACCTGCTCTTCGGACATCGGATCGGTCACAATCGTAGCACTGGCAAAATTTTCAACGGCATTCATTTGGCTGAAGAGATAGATGGCCTTCTTTTCTTCTTCTGTATAGCCTAATTTTTCAGTCTCAATACTATCAACAGCATGCTGATAGATAGTTGCTTCTGGAAGTGGATTCCCATCCGTATCGATTCGTTCGTCTTTGGGCAACTTGTCCACTACTTCTTTATAGACTTCCGTGTTCGCGAGATAAAAGTCAATCTCTTGACGCTTGGTGATTTGGGGATTCGAAACACTTACATAATTCAGAAGAAGCTGAGCTGTTTGACGCATCTCTTCTGCGGTAAACTTATTGCTTCGGGTAAAAGACAAGACCTTCTTGTCAACATTTTCTACCAGAGGCTGACCAGAAGCATCATAAATCTGTCCCCGGAGACTCCCTCTTGTTAAGTGTTTTTTGGTAGCTTTTGCCAATTTTTGTGTATAAAAGCCTTGATGAGTAATCTGCATATACCCTAGTCGAGCAATTAAAATCAAAAAGAGGGTACAGACGATACTGAATAACAAATAAAGTCGTCTAGTAATCCACCGATTATCAAATTTTCTCACCTTAGAATTCGCTTTTTTTGAACGTTTAGATTTTTGCGCCATACCTCTCCTTTCACTGTGATTCTCAGCCCCAGTCCCTAACAATACCTGGTAAAAATAGGATAACTTTAAAGGGAATCTGAGGAATATTTCTATTTTAAACTCAACTTCCATTATAGCACATTTCATCCAGACACGAGTCGCTAGACCAGATAAAATCATCGTTATTCTGAACTCCTTGGCAAGCATTCGTTTATGCATATGCGGGAGGCATAGCTCTTGACTGCAAAATAGCTCCTTCCTCAAATCACAGGAGACAAGTGATAGGAGATTTTTTGGTATAATAGAAACATCGAAAAAGTTAGTAAAGGAAACGATATGAAACTGATCTCATGGAATATTGACTCATTGAATGCCGCCTTGACGAGTGACTCTGCACGCGCAAAACTCTCACAAGACGTCCTTCTCACCTTGGTTGCAGAGGATGCGGATATCATTGCCATTCAGGAAACAAAATTATCTGCTAAAGGACCAACGAAAAAACACTTGGAGGTCTTAGCAGAACTTTTCCCTGGATATGAAAATACTTGGCGGTCCTCTGTAGAACCAGCCCGTAAAGGCTACGCAGGAACCATGTTCCTCTACAAAAAAGAATTGAAACCGACCGTAACCTTCCCAGAAATCGGTGCTCCTTCTACCATGGACGTCGAAGGTCGGATTATTACCCTTGAATTTGATGACTTCTTTGTGACCCAGGTCTATACTCCGAATGCTGGAGATGGGCTCAAACGCTTGGAAGAACGCCAAATCTGGGATGCCAAATATGCAGACTACTTGGCAGAACTAGACCAGCAAAAGCCAGTTCTGGCAACAGGAGACTACAACGTAGCCCACAAGGAAATCGACTTGGCCAATCCAGCTAACAACCGTCGTTCCCCAGGCTTTACCGATGAAGAGCGTGCTGGCTTCACTAACTTGCTAGCCAAAGGGTTCACTGATACCTTCCGCCACTTGCATGGGGACCTTCCAGATCAATATACTTGGTGGGCACAACGTAGCAAGACATCTAAAATCAACAACACAGGATGGAGAATTGACTACTGGCTCACTTCTAACCGAGTTGCGGACAAGGTGACCAAGTCAGCTATGATTGACTCAGGAGCTCGTCAAGACCATACACCAATTGTCATGGAGATTAATCTCTAAGGAGGAAACAATGGACTATCAAGCTGTCATCCCTGAATTTGTCGTATCGGATATTGGGAAATCGCGTCGCTTCTACTGCGACTTGTTGGGATTCTCTGTCCAATACGAGCGTCCAGAGGAGAAATTTCTCTTCCTCTCGCTTGAAGACTGCCAACTTATGCTAGAAGAAGGCAACGCAGAAGAATTATCCCAACTGACCTATCCGTTCGGGCGCGGTGTCAATATTTCCTTTGGCATTGAAGATGTTCCACAGCTCCACCAAAAACTGCTGGAAGCTGACTATCCCATCCATCGTCCGCTGACAAAAAGAGAATTTCGAGTGGGAGATAACTTTATCTATCCCCATGAATTTGCGATTTTGGATCCAGATGGTTATTTTTTAAGATTTAGTGAATAAGAAAAAGGAGGCTATTGGCCTCTTTTTCACTAGCTAATTATCCATTGACAGGCTTGCAAATCCACGGTCAAAAACAGTTGCCAAAGCCTATGAAATCAACATGTCAAAGAACTTTGATAGCCATTTTTTGTATAATTAGGTAGAATGAAATCATAAAGCGAGGAAATCTTATGCAAGTCGGAAAACAAATCCAGCACTATCGTAAAGAGAAAAACTTATCTCAAGACGAATTAGCTGAAATCATCTTTGTCAGCCGTCAATCGATTTCCAACTGGGAACGAGGCGCAACCTACCCGGATATTCAAAACCTGCTTTTACTAAGCAAGGTCTTTGAAGTGTCATTGGACAAACTAGTCAAAGGAGATTTGGAAACCATGAAACAAATTATTCACGACCAAGAATTTATGCGCTATCAAAAAGATGAAGTGGTCTTTAGCTTACTGCTAATTGGCAGTCCTATCATCAGCACTCCCCTAATTCTTTATTTGGATGGATACGGCATCGCTATTAGTTGCTTGATTCTTGCTGTCGCTATATTCTACGCCCTACGCATTGAAAAATTCAAGAAAAAGCATAATCTTCGTACTTATCGCCAGCTTGTCGCCTATGAACAAGGACGCAGTCTGAGCGAGATTGAAGAAGCTGAAGAAAGGGGTAAAGCTCCCTACGAAGGAATCCTCATTCCTATTCTATTTGTCCTTGGAATTGGCGCTATTACTCTACTGATTTCTTGGCTCTTACTTACTTTCTTCCCTATCAAATAAAAGCGAAGTCATTAGACCTCGCTTTTTAACTGTCTTTAAAGTTATACAATTGCGGATAGTGATCACATTCAGGATTTTTCGGATGGCAAATGGCCCGTCCAAAATAGATCATGGCCTGATGAGCTGGGAGCCAGCGTTCAGGAGGAAGAACGTCCATGACTCGTTTTTCCACTTCTAATGGTGTTGCTGATTTCTTGACGATGTCATGGTGCTTGCAAATCCGCTCTACATGAGTATCAACAGCAAAGGCAGGTATCCCAAATCCCACACTCATGACCACATTGGCTGTCTTGCGTCCCACTCCGGCTAAACTCTCCAGTTCCTCCCGTGTCTGAGGGACTTGGCCATCAAAGTTGTCCAACAATTGTTGGGCACATTTTTTGAGAAACTTAGCCTTATTGCGATAGAGACCTAATTTGGAAATATGCTTGGCAATGTCGGCTTCACTAGCGACCGCCATGGCTTGAGGAGTTGGGAAAGCCTCAAACAAGGCAGGAGTTGCCTTATTAACCGCGGCATCCGTTGTTTGAGCAGAGAGCATCACCGCTACTAATAATTCAAAATGATTGCGAAAATCCAAACTTGGCTTGGCATCTGGAAAGAGGGCGATAATTTCTTCAATCACATGTCGTGCCCGTTTTTTTGATAAAACCATAACGTCTCCTTTGTATTACTAGACTTTATTATAGCATGAAGTCCGTCTATTTCTGAAGGAATCGGCTTCAGAAAAGGAAGTAGGACAGAATGAATTTTAAATGATATTCATTCTGTCCCACTTCCTACTTATAGTAGAGGCGCCTAGCCTCTATTGTTTATTCTACACCAATCTCTTCAAGAAAGAAATCAAGGTTTGAGCTGAACGCTCGCCAGCCTCTACGATAAATTCATCAAAAGAGATATTGGCCGCGTGATCTGCCGTGTCACTCATAGCCCGAATCACCATGAAAGGACGCCCAGCTGCATGAGCCGCTTGGGCAATGGCTGCTCCTTCCATTTCAACTGCCAAGACTTCTGGGAAATGCTCCCGAATCGCAGCAACTTTTTCTTCGCTCGCAATAAAGCTATCCCCAGTCGCAATCAAGCCAACATGAGTTGGTGTTTGTTCCTCAGCTAGCACTTTTTTCATTTCTGATACAAAATAGCGACTGGATTCAAAGTAAAGTGGTTGCCCTGCCATTTGACCATACTTATAGCCAAATGCTGTCACATCCACATCATGATAAGCCAATTTGTCTGCTAGGACGATATCTCCAACAGCCATCCCTGGTGCTACGGCACCTGCAGAGCCCGTGTTGATAATGGCTTCCACCTTAAAATCGTTGGCCAATACAGCGACACTCATAGCAGACATGACTTTTCCGATACCACTTTCAACCAAGACCACTTCATGGCGACCAATCGATCCTGTATAGTAGACTTTTCCTAAGCGAAGGTGTTTCTCTCCGTTCTGCAAAGCTTCCACTAAGATTTTTAACTCTTGTGGCATGGCCGCAATGATTCCAATTTTCATAATCGTTACTCCTTTGGTAGGCACTCCCTATAGGCGCCAGATTGCAAGAATTAACAAGATGAGGAGCAAGATGACCCAAAATAAAATCTTATTTAATTTTGATTGAAAAACCTCATCCTTTTGGTTTTCAATCCGACGGCTCTTGGTCACTGTAGGTTGGACTCTGATCGGAATAGTCTCCTGAGGATAGGAGGCTCCTCGTCCACCATCTACTTCTCTTGAGGTCACCGGCCGTTCATAACCAAAGCCTCTGTTTCCTGTCGGGAGAATTTTTGTCTCTTCCTCATCAAAGAGCGGGGGACCAGAGATCGCTTCTCCCCGGTTTGCCCGCTCAATCATTTCATCTGTTAATAAAGGTTTGCCCATCGGTTTCTCCTCTATTCTTTAATTGTTTTGTAGGTGTTTCCAGTATTGAATTGCCATAATGGTTTTTGCATCGCAGATATCACCCGTTTGTATCAGCTCCTCAGCTTCTGCTAAAGTCACCTCAAAGAGTTCCAGGGTCTCATCTGCATCTTGAGGGCGAGGATTTTCCACTTTTTTCAAGTTGGTCGCAAGATAGAGTTTGATCCGCTCGTTGCAAAAACCAATGGCAGAATAAAAATCATACAACAACTCTAAATCCGCTGTGTAACCAATTTCTTCTTCCAATTCACGCAGAGCAGCTGCTTGAGGATCCGCATTTTCACCCTTTTCCAACTTGCCTGCTGGGATCTCTACAGAAGTTCTCTCGATCGCCTTGCGGTACTGCTTGACCAAAATGGTTTTGCCCTCATCTGTGATCGGTAAAACCGCTACTGCTCCATTATGAAAAATCAAATCACGCTGTGCTTGACCTTTTCCATCGGGCAGTTCCACTTGATCTGTAACTACTTGGAAAATCGGTCCTTGGTAAATCTCCTTGCGATCAATGGTTTTTTCTTCAAATTGCATGAAAATCTCCTATTTATTTTTAGGATGGTGAGGAAGGCGAGTAGCGTACTCATCCTTATTGACTTGACGGCCACGACCAATCGCAATCGCGTCAGCTGGTACATCCTTGGTAATGGTGGATCCAGCACCGACTAGGGAATTGTCGCCTAACTCAACTGGTGCAATGATGGTCGAATTTGAGCCAATAAAGACATTATTTCCAATAAGGGTCTTGTATTTATTCTTCCCATCATAGTTGACGGTGATAGTCCCCGCACCAAAGTTAACGTTGTTGCCGACTTGGCAGTTACCAATATAGGTCAAATGACCGGCTTTGGTATTTTCGCCAATAGACGAACCTTTGACTTCGACAAAGTTTCCAATATGGACATCTTTTGACAAGCTAGAACCAGGACGAATATGTGCGTATGGCCCTACTGTCACACCATCGGCTACGGTGCTTTCTTCAATCATAGAGTTGGTAATAACCACACCTGCACCAATCTCACTGTCCACGACATAAGTTCCATTGGTTAAGACGGTTTCAGCCCCAATTTTTGTTTGTCCTTTTAGGGTGACATTGGCTTCAATTTGTACCTCTGGGGCGATTTCGACATCGATATCGATATAGGCCGCATCTGGATTAACAAAGCTCACTCCATTAACCATGTGGACTTTGTTAATGCGACGACGCATGATGCCTTCTGCTGTCGCAAGGGCTACGCGGTCGTTAACCCCAAGGCTTTCATCAAAGTCTTTGAGCGTATAAGCCCCAACTTTTTCACCTGCTTCTCGGAAAATTCCGATGACATCCGTGATATAGTATTCTCCTTGGGCATTGTTGGTATTGATATTCTTCAAGGCTTCAAAGAGGCGCTCATTGTCAAAGACATAAGTCCCTGTATTGATTTCCTTGATTTGTTGTTCATATTCTGTCGCATCTTTTTGCTCGACGATTCGAAGCACTTCCGCATTGTCATTACGGACAATCCGACCATAGCCAAATGGATTAGCCGCTTCGGCTGTCAAAATCGTTGCCACATTCTTGTGGTTGATATGAAAATCGATCAAGTGTTTGAGGCTTTCACCCGTAATCAAAGGAGTATCTCCTGCAATGACAAGAGTATGGCCTTCAAGACCTTCCAAAACTGGCTCCGCCATCATAACCGCATGACCAGTTCCCAATTGTTCGGTTTGTTTAACAAAGTCTGTTTGTCCCGCTAAGACTTGCTCTACCAATTCCGCCTTGTGGCCCACAACCGTTACAGTCTTTTCAGGTGAGATGGCTCCAACACTACGGAAAACATGTTCCAACATCGAGATCCCAGCAACCTTGTGAAGAACCTTAGGCAAATCTGATTTCATACGGGTACCTTTTCCCGCTGCTAAAATAATGGCATAATTTGGCATATACATTCTCTTTTCTGTACAATATCGCTTACATTATACCATTTTTTGGCCGATTTGAAAAATTGACGTAGATCAAAAAACTCTCCTAAAAGGAGAGTCAGATTATGATCATATCTTCGTTGAGACTTTCCTTAGGTGAGTACGGACATCAGCGAACTTCTACGAAATTCCATGATTTAGTTTTGAACCTAAAGTTTCAAAACTCCCGAGCGCTTGAAACTTTAGGTTTCAAGCGCCTTTCTCACAGCGGAAAGTCTCAAAAAATATTTTAATAGTTCTAAGAACTGGGCAGTATTTTTAGCTTGTCACAATCACTAGGCCTATTTTGTATAAAAACAGTTATTCTTTTTTCTGATTTTCTAAATGGAGAGCATGTTCTATAATGGATAAACCTTGCGAAATTCTTCTAAAACCACCTTGCTATCAGGTGTAAAATCCAGACCTGCTTCTCCTAACAAGTCTTTGAAAAAGTCTTCATGAACCTGACGCCAATAAGCCAGAGATTTGTTGCCTTCACCTTCCTTGTATGCATGGTCGGCTGACACTTGATGGAAGGGCTGAACGGAAACCTTTGTAATTTCGACAATGCAGACAGCCTGATCTTGACTGTCTAAAATGACATCAAAGGTACCTTCTTGGGGAAGGGGTTCGTCCTCTACTGCGTAAAGATCGTAAGCTGAGGCAGTTGCTGTTTTTTCGCCTCTTAGAACCAAGTCAGCCAAGAGATCTGCCTCTACTCCAAAAGCCCAGGCATCTATCTCATCACCGATAGAGGGATTGATTTTCTTGTATGCATTCCACATTTCTTGCGGTGTCATGGGTTCTCCTTTGTAATTTTTTACTTTCTTCTTTTATATGTTTAAGATGGTCTGGATGGTCAATTTCTAAATCAAAAATCTCTGGAATAGAGCTGTAATGGAGAATACATTCGATACCCATCTGATTCATTTTTTGTATGAAAGAAGTATTCAGATAGCCTGCTACAGCAAAATCAATCTTGTTCTTCCTTGCTTTATCCTGCATCTGTCTCAACATATCTAACATAATTGGACTTTCCATATCATGCCATTGACTGTTTCTCACAGTCGCAAAAATAAAAGAAGTTAAATCATTCATTCCAACTACAATCTTTGAAATACCAGTTTCCAGTATCCTGTCCAAGTCGAAATAAGCTGATGGTAATTCAATCATCGTGCCGACTTTCCCGGTAAAACCATACTGACGCAATACTGTAATAGCTTGTTTTAATTGTTCGGCATCATTGACAAAAGGAAAAATAATAGACAGATTGGGATTGGTTTGAAAAACTTCTGTAACAACATTTGTCTCAGCCTGAAATTCATCTGGACACGCCAACAAACGCCTGATACCTCTGTATCCAAATAAGGGGTGACGTTCGTCAAAATACTCTTTAGTCCCGTCTAGAATATTTGCTTCTGCATTTGTTAACTCTGAAAAGCGATACCAGACTTCTTCATCTGAGTACAAATGACAAATAGTGTCTAGATAATCTTTCACAAATTGCTGACAATTTGGTAATAGTATGTTTTGGTTTAGTTCTCTCAACAAGTATTCCCCACGAATCAAGCCGACGTGGTGCAATAAATGGGGATAAACTTTTTCAACAATTTTTTCGCCACTAAGAGCTAGTTGATTTTGCATGTTCATTCACCTCGTCTTAAAAGATACAATATCAGATATCATTATACGACACTTTCCTCTAGTTCAAAAGCTTCATAAGGTTCAACTAACTCATATCCTAAAAATTCTGCTACTTTTTTGGAAGCCTCGTTATGAGCATCCCAAAGTGGAAACATATCTCTATTTAAACTCTCTAGAATCATTGCAGCACCAAGCTTTTTAGCAAATCCATTCCCTTGTTCGTTTGGTCTAGTTGCAACTTCCACTTCAACTGCTTCACGGTAAACTAACCCTGAGGAAATCCCAGCAATCACTTCATTATTTTTAAGAATCACAAAGCCAAATCCACCTTTTAAAGCAAAATCCTGGTAGGACTCAAAATCCCCCTGTAAATCTTGTGACCATTCTTCCTCAGAAAGGCAGTTATAAATACGATTATCAATAGGTACAATATTGTAACCTTCCTCTATATGAGTAACTAGGTCATTTAGAAATTCAACTTGAAAATTTGCCTTATCCTTAAGAGAATAGCGAGTAAAAGAAATTAACCCACCTTGCCGATGCAGAAAATCTTGCCACTTAGTGTCTTCTGAAATAATAATCTTATAATCTAAACCATATTGCCTAACAAAATCTTCCCAAAATCTGGAATCCAACTCCCCTGCTAGGTATAGAAAATTCCCAATATCATAAAAGCTTGTTGTCCTATCACTGTTTCGATAAACAGTCCCGATTTGAGATTTAAGACCATAGAGAACCATATATTTCTTCCATGTTTTAAATAGTTCCATTATCCCTCTATTTTACCTTCCAATTCTTATAACTTGTCAGTTCCAATTCTGGAAATCCTCCTAACTCTGCCTTCACCTTCAATACTAAGGGTGAGGCATTTTCTTGGGTCATCTGCTCAATAGGGACCCAAACTGCATTGGCTGAATCATTAGTCCCATCAAGAACTTCATGAGGAAGGGATTTTTGAGAGTTTTCGAAATCGAGTACGATATCATAAAAGGCCATGATATGATGTACAGCGAAATCTTTCCCCTCTTCTTGAACCAGCACATCATACATCCTAGGATTTGAATAACGGATAAGCGTATAGCCTGTCTCCTCCAGAACTTCTCTCTTGAGAGTTTCTGTCAACCCCTCACCTAGTTCTTGACTACCACCCGGTAGATCAAAACGATGCTGATAGGGGCCTCTCGTTTTTTCAATGCAAAGCAATTTCCCGTCTTGAAGACAGATTCCATATACACCAAAGTGATTTTTGATTTCCATATTCCACCCTTTCTAAAAGTCCAAGATTGCTAGCTCACCTTATCCCTTAAAAGGAAAGAGGCTATATATTTCATGCTCTTTGATATACTTCTTCAGTATCTCCATATTCTCTTCAATTTTTGCCTGAATATCTGTCTCTTCACAAGTTGACTCAGTAATAAAGAGGTAAATTTTCAGTAGATCTGTTAAGTATAGCAGACGGCGTTCCATTTCCGATTCAGGACTTGAAGCTTGCTCGATTTTTGCAAGCTTTTGCTCCAAGCTATCACCATTCAAAAATCTCTGATGAACTCTCCTTCTTATGTTTTGAGTGGATTCCTCCCCTTGTTCTAACGGAAACAAAAGGAGTTTTTTATAGACGAATACCTGATTTTCTGCCTCTCTTTCCAGATAGGCCAATAAAACCAGAGAGCTATCAACAAAGGTCCACGTGTTATAATTCCCTTCAAATGGAACTTGTATGATCCTATCTAATAATTTCTTAGCCATTTCCTCTTGATCATCCAGATAAAGTAAATAGGCCAGATGATTCAACGATTCGAGATAGCTAGCTTGGGTCTTCTTATTCTTTTTTGGGGCCCGGTTTAAATACGATACTAACTCAAGATCATTTTCAACCTCTTCGATGAGTTCTTTCACATTCATTTCTTTTCTTCTATCCAATTCACTTTTTGTTACTGAGAAAGGCTTTTCTCAGGTCAATTTCACCGAAATAGATATTCTTTCGCTATCGCTTGGACATCCGGGGAAAGGTAGCGCTCTATCAAGTCACCTGTCCCTGCAATATAATCCTCCAGAGGGACATCTTCTCTTTGGCCCCAGAAATTTGAAAAAGCAAAATAGAACTCAAAAAACTCCGTCAAACTTGAGCTGAGTTTGTAGAAATTAGGATCTCCAGGACTGCCCGCGTAAACAGGGGATTTTTCATCTATCATATCGCAGAAAAGAATATCGTCTGTATCTGTAGTAGCGAATATCTGGTATTGCCCTTCACTAAATTGAAGAACATCTTGTAAGGCCCAAGATTCGACTGTCCTTGCAGGAGAGTCTAATGGCAACAAAACAATATTAAAATTTTGATTGGCAAAAAACAAATCCTTATCGAACTCTATATGTTGATAGTAAGCAAGCAATTCTCCTGTCAAATTGGAAGACTGGATCCTTAATTTTTCGTTTGAAAAACTCACCAATTGGGGGATAAACGTTGTTTCCTCATAGAGTTTAATGATCTTTTTTAATACAGTAACTACTGCCATATTTCTTTCCGTGGTCATTCTTCTTACATCTCCTTTAAGAATTCCAGCCACATCTTCACATCTGGATTTATCTCATGCGCTACCTCAGCATGCTTTCTATAATCCATATCCAAGTAGCCTTGTTCATTCCGGAAAATAATACCTTGTTCATAACATACTTTAAAGGTTGTGAGCATGGATTTCAATGACCGGTATTCGACCTGAGGTTCTTCTTCATACACGTAAACACCATGTATTTGACCCTGAGATTCTGGAGCCAAGTTCATGGCATAAAAATCTCCCCCTCCACTGGCAAAAATTGGGAACCAAAATTTGTTCCAAACATCCCTTGCTCTTAGTTCCATGTAGGTCTGGATACTTTCTTCCAGAGACATCAAATAGAAGCCAGGAAAAAATGCCAGCTCACCAAGTGTGATTCCCTCACTATCTTTTGATCCGTTTCTCCAAGTATAAAGGGCACACAAGTCCTGGGTTGGCTGCAACGGGATTTCCTCAAATAACTCTTGAGTTTTTTGAGAGGATAGTCCCGAATTTAGATGGTCTACACAAGGATAATCTAGCTGTTGGAGACTTTTTTCAATCTCATTTAATAATTGGGTGATCATTTCCATTTGTTCTCCTTACCTTGTAGATCATTAGGGACGAGTTCCTTCGTCCCTAGAAAAGAGCTTGTGATTATTCAATCCCATCCTCTTTGTTGTACTCTATCATGCATTTTACCGCGTATTCTACCCATTCCCAAAAATCGTTAAACTCTTTCCGTTGCTCCCATCCTTCGGCAGCAAAATCATGAATGAGTTGGACCTTATTGCCCTTTCCTATTTCAAAACAAGCTGTATCATCACAATCTCCTCTTTTAGCAAATGGAATCAACTTTCTGCTTGGGTATCTTTCCTGCAATCCCTTGTACAGAGATAGGGCCCATTCTGAATCCAACAGATACCAACAATCAAAATCAACTAAATTGAGTTCAATCAATTTTTTAAACGATTCAGGATACTGAAATATCCTTTCGTCCAGTAAATAGTTCTTCATCTCTTATTTCCTTTTTGCTACAAGACTGACATAGAATGCCAGCTCAAGATTATTATCAAGGTCTTAGATTAGTTCATTAAGATACATCTATTTTTTCCTACCGGTTTCTTTCGTCAGGATATTGATCAGTAAATCTTCACTTTCACTCCGCCCTAATAAGTAGTTTTAATTATTTCTCCCGAACGAATATAGGTTTTAAAGAAGTTTTTAGGAACAGAGGCAATCTTAGGCGTAATGGATAAGCCATAGTTTGCAAAATCTAAAGCCAACTTCTTAGAATCGATTGAATCATAATACTCAACATACAATCTGCATAAGTTCACTTTGGTGATAGAGAATTGTTTTAACAACCAATCCTTCTCAAGATCCTTCTCGGGATCTATGCTCGAAAATACGGTAGGATACGACGCATACTGAGCAGTAAAATCAATGGCCTCTTGGACAGCCTTTTCCAATTCAGCTTGATCCATGCCATTTCTATAATCGATAGAACCTAATCGCGTCCGTAAAGCACAATCCACTTCTTCTAACAGTCCCGCGTCCAGAAAGAGGGGGTGAAGGCCAACATTCACAAAATAGGCACTACCATCTGATTTTCGTTGAAAATAGATGACCGTATAAAAATCATGATCAATTTTATAATAGTTATGGGTTCGCTTTAGTCGCGAAAAGCCATTTTTTAGGAAGAGTTCTTTGGCCTCTTTCATTTCTTTACCTCTATTTCTAAAAGAATGTGGAGAGTTCCTCATTGCATTTTCCTAGAAATCTATATGGATATAGGTGATTCCTATAATTCCTTGCGATTGCATGGGTTATTGACGTTCTCCATCTATTCTACACAACTAGTCTAAGATCGTTCCTAGAATCATCTTGTTTTGCTCGGTTAACTGAAAGTCATCCATGAAATAGGGCAAAAAGTCATCAAACAAGGGATGCCTAATTCCATCTATTGAGAGACCTTTTTTCTGACGTTCTTTTAATAAAACTAAGATTTCGATTGGGAAATATTGCCATAGTAAGGTATTGAAGTCTACTAAATGACTATCTCTGGTGTTCGCTAAATGATAATCATACATGGATAAAATTGTTTCTCTAAAAACATCATCGTCCTCTGAAAAAATAGTTTCCATAACCTGTTTATAGGCATCATTCACATTCTGATAAGGATTCGTGTCCAAGGGGTGATATTTGGCATCACAAGCATTCTCCAGTAGGTTAGCAAGTCGATCATCCTTACCATTTCCATAAAGAAAAACGACTAAAGGCAATAAACTCTTAGCTGAAAAGAAAATAATTTTTTTCCCTTTCTCAACTTGGGCTTCTTTAAAATAGGCTAATTTATCAATTAAAAACTCTACATAAGTATTATCTAAATAGGCAAGGGCAAATAAGATATTCAAACAAATATCTGTATCAAAGTTTGAGCCCCCTTTAGCCAAATATTTAGCAGAAGCCATATCTGCCATTACAGAACAAAAACAGCCATTCAATAATAACTGGTAGTTTTCAGATGTTTTACTTTCTATAAAATTAGAGACTAGAGGATACGGACTTATAGAATCAATCATATCTATATGATCATACAGATATGATTGATTCTCACCTTTTTCTTCATAGTTAACTTTAACGCTTTTCTTATCAGATTTTAGAGCTGTTAAAATGGCTTCAGTATTAGATAGGTTTTCTGCCTCTAAGTGAAAATCTCTTGCCTTCAGTATTTTATTTTTTATAGCAGTTAATTTTCTTTTTTGATTTGAAAGTGTTTTATTCATATTGACCTCTAACATTTCATTACTTACACTTAGACTACCACTGTCTTTTGAAACACATTTCTTCCTGTCTTCCTACATTCTTCAGTATATCACAAGGAAGAATTGATCCACTTCCCGTCACCAAGCCATTCTTTCTTATCAATCCACCATCGTCCTTCTTGAAACACCATTCGAAAACGATAGAGAGTTTCTAAACCAGAACGATTCTCCTTGATATAGAAGTAAGTTTGATTCCCGTCATGCTCTTCATCAATGATGGGATGCGTTTCTAATTTATAGTCAAATGGAAATCGAACAGATAAAGATACTTCCCTTTCTCTGAGTGTTTTTTTAGATGTACAAAACTGATTAAAAATAGTAGATAATTCATCCTTCAACATCTCTTTATCAGCTTTATTTCTTATGCTCCTAGTGGCTTTTCTTTCCCAAGAATACATAGCCTGCATAAACTGGAGTATGGTTTCTTTTGCTAGATTCGTATGGCTCATAATTCCTCCTACTTAAACAACGGGACTAAAGTTTCGTTTATTATGAAAACATCGGTCATAAAAAGCTGTATTAAAGGCATTTTTTACTCCTCACGCATGCAAACATGTGGTAACTCTCTTCTAAGAAGTTCCCTTTGCTTTTGATTTGTTCTTCCCGTTGTTAAAAATCGGAGATGTTTCAGACTCTTCAGGTAGCTAACTGTTGATGCGTAGTTAAAAATAGACGTGTCAACAAAATCTAAAAAACGAAGCTCACTAGAGGGCTGGATAAAATCCAATTCTGGTAAATTTTTATTTGCTGTAAATGAAAGATAGAGCAACTGATTTAAATCCCTTATAAAATCAAAGTCCGGCAACTTTACACCATAATCAACGTGCAGATAACTCATACCTGTATGAAAAGAAATGTTCTCTATCGTCTCCAAATTTGTCATAGAAGATATCCCTAGAGCTTTCACACAATCTTTCTGGGGTAAGATGATCTTTCTTACTCTTCTAGCCCCAACTAATAAAATCTTTTCTACTTGTTCATATTTTGAAAAGTCTAGCACATCAGATTTACTTCCCATCAAGTAAATCACTCTCGTATTGCTAGGTAACGAAAGCTGATTAAAATCCACATCCTTCATCATATCCTCTGGGTTTTCAACAATGTACTTTTGTCTTAATAAGCGATTGATATCGATGAATTCTTTATAAGTCAATGTTTCGTCCAATAATGGTGCAATCTCTTCAATAGAATGCAGAGGCTCCATTGCCATTAGATTCTCTCTTTCGGAAAATCCTTTTTTAATGATCTCTAAATATTTATCTAAACTGGTCATCATTCACCTCTTTGCATGAATATCATGCTTCGTTTTCTTTGTTCAACCTAAATCATTTTACAATGACACCCTGACTAGAAGACTAAATCATCGCTTGTCGCCAAAAGGTTAAAATCACGAATCTTCAGAGTATTTTTTCTAAATAAACTATATATCCTGCTTGCTCAATCTCGATCAAAAATGACCTTGACTCTGGCTCTACCCGAAGCGTCTAGATATTGCTCTAGTTTCGTAATAGACTCCTCTGAATCAGACAATTGAACAAACAAATCCCCATTGATGGTCATGACATCCTTTGTCGGTAAAAGCATGAGATTTTCAACACTTGAATCATTCACTATCATTAAGGAAGGGGAATAAATACAGCTTGTGGAGGGGTCTAGATTTCCAAATCGTTCCCTAGCAGAAACAAAAATAGATTCCATCCCACCTTGGGCTTTCAGAACAAATTCCCTCTCAAAAAACGCTTCAAAACTGTCGTAGATCTCGATAACATCCATCGTAATCCCATCTAAATAATAAACTTGATTACTTTGAATGTTCCCATCCTTCAATCTATAAGCGAATTGATCTCCAATAGCAGACATACCAAAAAAATAGTAGTCTGATGCATAATCTCTCCAGACATCTTTCCAGAGCTCATCCGAATTCCAGGAATCTAGCGTAATAGCTTGAGTAGAATCCGTCCCAAACAAGCGATAATAGCCACCATAAAACTCCAAGCCATTGGTCATGGAGAGCAAATTCAGGTGAGCTTGAGGAAACTGTCTGGCTTTGAGTTTTTCTAGTTCAAAAGCTGAGGCCCCACTTTCTTGTATGACCAGATCCTCACAACATTTTAAAAAATTCTTCATTTTCATTTGCTTCTCATCTCTTCATCTTTGGCTTTAGCCAAGCATAAATTCAATAAAGTCTTTTCGATAGGCTTCAGGAAGTTGCTCCTCGATAATAGCCATGATTCCTGTTAAAAAACCTTCTTTATAGTCCGACAAGTCCTCATCAATGTAGATGTCATTATCAAACTTGGTGATTTCTAGCTTTTTCATCTGACTATAAGTAGACAAGAAAGTAGATAAAGAGGGGCTTAAGCAATAGAGCTTGGAATTCCCAGGAATCTTGCCAAATACAGGACTAAGCTCGCTAGTTAGATCACACAAAATTGGCTCATCCCCCATCATGTGAGCAAAAACCACATAACTCTCTTTCCAGCTAGTATCCTGCCATCCTTCTGATGCAGCTTCACATAGAGGGAGAGGAATTAGAGCAAGATCATAGGGAGCTCCTCTAAAATAAGCTTCTTCCTCAAAGCTCAAATGTTGGTAGAACTCTTTCAATTGACCAGACAAATCTCGCTTTTCGACATGAAGACAGTCACTAGTAAATACAAGCTCTCCTAAGCCCTTGTTTCTATGATAGACTTCTACAAATTCCTTCAACAAATTGAACATCATTATTAGACTCCTCTCACATTTTTGGGATTATATTTGGCTATTTTCAACTGACGATTACGTATCATTCTGACCGCTAGCGACAGCCTGAGCCCAAATTCGTTCAAATTCCTCTTGACTAATCTTGATGGAGTCTGATAGATCCAACTCATCTTTTCGACCATCATAGAGTAGAAACCCTACTTCTGGAACATAATCCTGTAGGCAAGAGGAAGCATAAGAGTGCCCATTCAAAACGTTAATTTGTCGACTTGCACGCTGACCAGTAAACTCTGTATAAATAACTCCTAGGCCTGTCATAAACTCACTATTGCCATAATAATAATATTCTTTTTCACACATTAGAATCTTCCTTTACCATTTGTCTCTCCAAGAATGGCATTCTTTCCTCTCTGTCTCTTTCATCGACTAATTCTATGTTCATTTTCAATTTATAGAATTTACCGGTTCTTAGCCTTATTCTCCAAGACTCTCACTTCTACTTTATCCTCCGCTAAATGGAGATCCAATACTTTTTCCTGGTCTTGAAAGAATAGCGTCAAGTCTCTGGTAGAAAATTCACTAAAATAAGAGGGCAAAAATTCATCCAAAGACTCCATTTGAAACAAGACATAAATCGGTGAAAATTCCCAAAAAACTAGGATAAACTGACTACTATTGCCAACTAGACTTTGAATTAACCTACTTAAATCTTGAGTAGTGTGGGCAACAGGAAACTCATAAAGGCAAGGAAGCGGAGAGTCTATAGGATTCAACTCCCCAGCATACCAAGCAATTTCTTTAGGTTTATCGGTCAGAAAATGGACATCCTTTATCCCCTTCAACTGATTGATTCGTTTTTCTACTTTTAATAAAGATAATCTCTTTTTTAAGTCACTCATTGTTTGTGCTCCACCATTCTGAAACAGAAATTTTGCTCACAATCTCATTCTCTTTATCCAGCAGATACAGGAAGTTACCTTTTGCTTCCAGTTTACCAAGCTTAGCCCCATAATCCATCTCATGAGCAGGGTAGGATTGAATCAACTGACGGATGCTCTTATCCTTTTGCTCTATCTTCCAAAACAAATCCACCTTATCCAGCTGATGCTCCACTTGAATGGAAAAGATCGTGGATTGGATCTTCTTCCTTTTCCACTCCCAGCTATTTTCATAATCGTTTTTCTCTATTTCATTGACTACATCCTCTATCAAGGAGTATGGAATAGAGAGCTCCTGAAACACGCGCTTTACCCCTTTTAACAAGGCCCCTAAGAGCATCTTTTTCTGATCCAATGGACTCGAGCTTTCATAGCTAGAAAAATCAAATAAGACCTGAACAGTATAGACGCCAAGGAGGTTCATGATAGCTGGATTGCTAATCGTATCTACACATTCTACGATGATTTTCCAACAATGCTTGCTCACAACTGGTTTAAAAAGGCGCTCTACCATAGAGGTCATACATTTGGATTCATATACGAACGCTCTTCGAAGGTCTTTCCAATTCTGTCGATAGTCCTTAATTCTAGCTTCCTCGTAAGTTAGCGTAGCTGAGTCCATCAGCTCCTCAATCCTCTGTTGATTTTCCACATAGGGCTTATCTAATTCAAAATACTGTAACTTCATATTCGTGGTCTCGTAGTTTTTTTCTTGTAGAAAGGTCTAGCCTTAGGTCAAGGTCTAATATTTGTGCTCTTTCTTCACTTTTTCCCATAGTCGTGGTGTCCCTCCTAGCAATGGAGGATTGTTTGATCATCCAGAATCTCCGCAAATAAGCTAAGAATACATCTTTAAGTATCAATCTTCACAGGACCAATCTCAGCAATTCTAACTAGGTCAGAAGAACCCGATAACATCACATCATTTTGGTTTATAAAATTGAATTCAACCTTATTCTCTAAAAAGAGCAGTTCCAGTTGTCCCTTAACCTTATGAATCCCCTTAGAATAAAAATGGATTTCATCTAAATTAAAAAACTCTAAATTAATTTTTATGGCATTAAATGCACTTTTCTGCCACTTTTCAGGAAAATTAGTTGGGAAATCATATAAATAAAGGACAAGATCTAATTTGTAATCGTAACATAATACAGTATCAAGAAATACATTATTCAAGTCCAAATCACCATCAAACAAATGAATAATCTTTTCCTTCCCCACTACTTTTTCAAACCATTTCACAGTAAGAACTCCTTTTTAAAAATGAATAAAAGTATTATTTTTAAGAGTTTTTGTTTCGCTCTTTAAGGAGATGGTAACTTCTCTCTCTAAGTAGGTCTTAGAATAGCCTAATCCTCCTGCCGTCCTTTCCTTTGGATACATCCTCAATGATCGTATTTATATGTACTTCATTAAATTGACAGGAAAAGTCTACAATTTTCTGGCGATTCTGATCTGGATATAGATAAGATGCAGCCAAAATGAACATAAACGGAGCGATTGTTCCTCTTATATTTTCCAAATAAACATCCTTGGTGATAAAGGTCATGATTTTCTCAAAATCGTCATCTTTCAGCACAATCTTTCTTAGATAGAGTGCTGCACAAGCACCTGCAGCTTGCAATAAGTTATTCGATTCCAAGGACTCATAAACAAAAGACAAGTTCTCTGTTTCTAAATTTTCTAGATAAGCAATCGCTACTGCTAGAGAGCGATAGGTTACAGGGGTTGGGATGTCTCTCAGCAGTAATGACTTGAGATAGGGGACTTCTTCTGTACAATCCGTTGCGGCCATGGCGTAGAGCAAGTACATTTGTGATTCCCATGATTTAGGCTTTTCCATCTCCCCTTCCAAGGCCTGATGCAAGAATGGTCCATATCCTTTTAGTCTGTCCTTTAAAATTTTTTTCGCTGCCTTTTTTACCAAGGGCGTACGTCCTGAAGTTAACTCATCTACATAGTCCATCTCAAACTCCTTTATTTCCTCTGCTTGCCAGTTCTTCTTCCAATATTCTGTTATAAACTATACTTCCGACACAGGCTTCCCAGTCCAGCTCCTTAACTTCTTCCCTAGAAAAAAACTTAGGTTCCCGCCTACCATCTAGCCAGACCTTCCCAAAGTGAAGACCATTTGGGTCTCCCCACTTAAAGGCTAAATCCTTAAAAGGGCTTGGATCAAAATCCGCTTGGTGACCAATTATCTGCCAAGTCCATACTGGACTTCGATCAAACAAGGTGAAGGAATCTACAATGATGGGCTTACCTATAAATTGAGCACGACTTAGCTCTTCAACTGTTATAGTATGACTTGCTTGAAAGATATCGAAAAATTGGATGACATGACCAACATTCACTTTTCCAAGGATTTGACCAAATACAAACATTTCCTCCGAAAATTGATAGCAAAAAATATCACCAATTTTAATAAATCGAAGTTTTGTTCTTGGCTTTTCATTCCAATCTCGAATCTTTATCTGGGTCATTTGTTCTCCATTATTTATATAATTCCAAGTCCTACTGCTCTTTATTTAAGATATGAAAGAGATCATCTCTTAGAACAATTCCATCGTCTTCTATCAAATAGGCCATGTGCTCCCAGAAAGGAACTTCTTGTTCAAGGGGCTTTTCTAAGGCAAGTACTTGATCCTTCAAGTGTGCTGCAATTTCTTCGACTTCATCTTGCTCAATCTCATAAAACTTTGCTTTCAAAAGAAAGATGCTTGATAGAAAGAGCGAATAAGAGGAAACAAAAGTATGTAAGGAAGAATTGACATAAACCTTCGATTCTTGAAAAATTTCCCTTCCTTCTCGATTGCAAAGCAAGAAGATCTGCTTCTCTTCTCCTATTACAAAAGCACCTAAAAAACACTGACCAAAAAGCCTATAGACCTCTTGCTTTCTCCTGAGTTCGACTAGTTCGTCACCTGCTTTAACAAAAGAAAATCCCATTTTAGAATAATCCTCTAAATATGCCAAAAGGTTGAAACGGACCTCATCCAAACTAAATGGTTTCTCCTCTGTAGGCACCACACAAAAACCTTGCTCCTTCACTAATTCATTGATATTGACTGTCATTTCTCTATCCGATCTCCCTTTTTTTGCTTACCTATTGGCAATTATCTCAGTCATTTTTCAAACAAGAGCTAGTTACTTCCATTCAAGTCCCAAACACCTAGACACATCCTCAAAATAATCATCCCAGGCCCATTTGTAATCTTTGCGACTCATCAAGTAATCCACATACTTTTCATTCATCCAACTTTCTGTATAAATAGAAAGGGCCTGCCTTTTTCTATCATCTTGGATTGTCGCAATTTTTTCCTGAGCCTTCTTTGACCGTTCACTCAGATTTTTTATATAGAGAATATCTGGATCCGAGGGACAAATGGTCTCTGTCAAATCACACCTTGTAAACTCGACAAAACTGAGATGAGCCTCTGATAGATCTGCATATAACTTTTCTACTTTCTTTGTTTTCGACCCAAAGGTACATTCAGACAGTTTTCCAACAATTTTATTCTGCTGAAATTCTGGTAGAGGAAAGAAAATATCGTTCATCCTACACTTTTTAAAGAGACAATCTCTCATCTCGCTGACATTCTCTAAAAGAGGACGCTTCATCTGACAAGAAAGGAAGGTAGACGATATTATGTGACTGTCATAAAATAATGTTCCCTTTAAATTGCAGCTTTTGAAAGTACAGTTTCGAATAACTGTATGATTTTTAAAGCCGATGTCCCTTAAATCGCAGTTTTCAAAAACGACATTCTCAAAGATACAGTTTTCAAATATGACTCGTGAACCCTCTAGTATACTGATGCTTGTATCCTTAAAGTGCTGATTACTAATGAAACGAATCCTACTCGCTTCCTCTATTAGATTTTCAATCGATAGCTTCTCACCACTGTTTAGGATGACCTGGCCATCCTTTATGATAATCCCATCTTTCTCAACCATATCCTGCTCCATTTTCTAGTGCTTCTTTTGTTATCGACTAGACCTAGTAGTAAGCGACTTCCCCTATACCATATTCTAAAATTTCAAAACTATTGAGGGAGAATTTAAGTCCTCTACCATGCTCCGAATCCTCTCTCAGTCCAAATTCCAAGCCGAAAATTAAGTCAACGTCACTTTGTTCAGACAAGATAAAAATGGAAAGGATTCTTGCATGTGATAGATCTGTAAATTCCTCCTGAATTTTTTCCAAAGCTTTTGGATACCATACTGATGATTGATCCAGTAGATGATCGAGAATATCATAAAATAGAAAAAACTGTTCTTATTGAATTCCTCATGTAGCATAATATTCAAACTCCTCAAACAACTCAAGCATATTTATTTTATCTATTGTTCGATACTTCTTCGGAATTTTTTTACAGTTTGTCTCAAACCATTCAAAATAAGCATTTTTCCATCTAGTAAACTGTTCCATTGCAACACGGCCTTTAGCCTTTTCTGGCACTTCCATTGCCCAAGACACATAGAGATCAAGATAAGCTGGTATTGTCATTCTATCTGGTTGCCAATCACTCAATCCTTCCTCGTCCTCGAAAGCGATCTCAATGTATTCAAGCAGAGCTTCAAAATATACATCGATTGCTAGTGCAATATAGATTTTTTTTTCTGGAAAATCTATATATACTATCTGTTTAAAACCTATCTCATAACCCTTCGGAGTATTTCTAAAAAAGAAATACTTCAAAATAACATCTATAGTTTTTGCAAGTGTTTCTGATGTAATAGTATGAGCTTCCACATAGTTTCTTAATAGTTCTTCCCACTCATCATTCATTTCTTGCGTAAATTTATGTTGCTCTGTGGGGAAACGTGCTAAATCAATAGCCAGAATAAACATATGTCCCAACATCTCTTCCTCTAGCAGATTTGTTAGAGCCAATTCTTCCATTTGTTTACTTATGGTTTTCAATGCTCTTGAGTAAATACAATTATGAGCAAAAGTTGCACTATCATTATCAAAAGGGGATATTCCGTATTTTGCCATTTTTATTTTCCTTGAATTTCAGCTAAGACTTCTCAATAGTCTTAATACTTCTATACTTCTTTTCTATTGAATTGATTTCCACAATCAGATTATCATTACAATAGAAATCAATCATCCAAACGTGTTTTGACATTTGCCTCCATCCAATCTAATACTCTAGGATCGGACTCTTTATATTTTTTTCCATAGATAAGAGCAAAAACTTCTAGCGAATCATAAACTGGCTGTAAAGGATATTCCTCCTTATACTTCTTGCTTGGCATTTGTCTGCAATTCTCATCTCGATACATTAGGTTATAGTTTCCAACATTTCGAAGTAATAGCTGATCCTCCTCCTCAAGGATAGACCTATTCCCTAATTTTTTCCATAATCCCCATTTCATAAAATAAGTACTTGAATAAATCGCTTTTTTGGTGTCAAATTCAATACTATCTATATCTATATCTTCAAGATTTACTACTTCCTTTGATAACACATAAGCGCACAATCCTTTAGTTTCGTAACTTAAATAGATTAAATGACAAGCAAAACATGGATCCGATTGATAAGGAGGTGTTAATAGGAAAACCTCTCCTTCAGTTAATTTGATTCTTTCTTTCATCAAAGGTTCCTCTCTCAGATTTTCAATCGATAGCTTCTCACCACTGTTTAGGATGACCTGGCCATCCTTTATGATAATCCCATCTTTCTCAACCATATCCTGCTCCATCTTCTAGTGCTTCTCTTGTTATCGACTACACCTAGTAGTAAGCGACTTCTCCTATACCATATTCTAAAATTTCAAAACTATCGAGGGAGAATTTAAGTCCTCTACCATGCTCCGAGTCCTCTCTCAGTCCAAATTCCAAGCCAAAAATTAGGTCTATATCCCTTTGTTCAGACAAGATAAAAATGGATAGGAGTGTGGCGTGCGCTAGTTCTGGAAATTCCTCCTGAATTTTTTCCAAAGCTTTTGGATACCATACTGATGATTGATCCAGTAGATTATCGAGTTTTGCTTTATAATACGGAGTCAACTCCTCATTGATAACTTCTAAAGAATCACTTAAAGCAAGACAGACCTTTTCTCTTTCCTCTGGAATCGATACAAACATCTCGTTATGGACATCAAATTTATATTCTCTCATCATTTTCTCTCCTTATGCTATCAGTCATCAGATACCATTTCTCTAATCAACCTAGCTAATCATTAAAGGGCATAAAGTTATCGTGCTGATTATAATAATTCAAAGCATCAACCAAGTCTTGGAGACTTGCATCTGGCTTTTCCTCAAGTGCAACCGAGAAGACATCAATCAACTGCTCTCCATAGTAGACTAGCTGGAGATCTTGCTCCACTACATCAGCAGGGTAAATATCACGGTCTTCCACGACATCCGGATAATTTGATACCCAATAGGACCTAGCTAGTGCTAGTTCTCCATCCTCCTTGCCATAGAGGCAAAAATCATCTGATACCAACTTGTCCACGCACACCTGCTCGATGATCTGCTCTAGTGAAAGTTCTTGGTGTTTCCGCATCTCTTCTCCTTTTTAGTCTCACTCTTCAACAAAGGTATTCAAAAAATCCTCAAAAGATGGCCATTGACCATACAACTCAGCTGTTTCTTCTAGAACATAGAAATACACCTTGCCATAATCCTCTTCCCTTAGAGAAAGAGCATAGTTACCCGATCCAGGATCATAGCCAAAATGGAGAAGATCTGTGGCCTTAAATCCCGCCGGCACAGCCTCATCGTCAAACCAGGTAAAAGACTTCTTCATCTCCTCAAGTGAATCAAAGGAATTGAAAGGAAAGAGATGACGGTCATCGTGAACACCCCTTACTTGGGGCTGGCCACCGTTGTACTTGAGATAAAAATCCTTCATGGCTTCCGGCAATTTCTTTCCAAGAATCTCCTCAAATTGTAAAAGATCTTCTCTTGAAATAGCTGGATCTGTGTCTGTCAATATGAGCATCTCTTCTCCTTTTTGAGTCTCTCTTTCCATAGTTTGACCTCCATATTACAGGTCCCTTTTAGGCTATCATACCATAAGATTCCCTTTCCATAAAGCTAAAATAGAAAATGAGCCCAGCGGTTCTACTAGACTCATTTCATTCTTATCTTTTTTGCTTATTTCAGCCCTTACTTCAAACTCCAACCACCATCAATCGTCAGGATCTGTCCTTGCATAGCTGTCGCCTTTCCGCTTGCCAAAAAGAGGCTGACTTCTGCCACTTCTTCTGGCTCTATCCAGCGCTTAATCGGCGTCTCACTGGCTACCCAGTCCGCTAAGCCACCTGGTTCAAAGTCCGCTGCGGTCATACCTGTTTTGACAGCTCCCGGCGCGATGCCAAAGACCTGAATCCCAGCTTCTGCATAATCCAGGGCCAACTGCTTGGTAAAGCCTGCTAGGGCATGCTTAGAGGAGGTATAAGCGTGACCACCGCCTCCCGCTAGGCTAGAAGCAATGGAGCACATATTGATGATGGTCCCTTGCTTCTTCTCCAACATCTGAGTCAGATAATACCGTGTCAGCTCTACCGGAGTCACATAGTTGATCTCAAAGATTTCCTGAATCTCCTGAGCGCTTTGCTCAAGGAGCGGTTTGTAGTCATCCAAGACCCCAGCCGTATTGCACAAGACATCGACCTCTGGACACCAGTCAAAAATCGGCGCCAAATCCAGGGTCAAGTCCCGCTGCAAGAAGTGAAAATCACCCGTCAACTGGGGATCCGCTCCCTGGTCCACTCCATAGACCTGGTAGCCCTTTTCTAGAAAGAGGCGAGCTTGAGCCAGACCAATTCCGGAACTCACGCCTGTAATCAAGACCTGTTTAGTCATGGACTTCCACCCAATCTGTCGCTAAGACATCACAAGGGGTTGGACTCCACATAGAGAAGCCTTCCCCTTCACCAGAAACGTTAATGAGGAAATAAGGCGTCACTTCTAGAGCCACCCCATTTTGCTCAATGGTATCAAAGAGCTGCACATAGTTCTCAGCTCCACCCCAACCAGTACGTACATATTTCTTTTTTGCCTTTAGTCCAGGCAAGATTTCTTCGAATGTCATGACCTTCTCCTTTGATTCATACTCTCTTTCATTATAACAAAAATCATGCTTGCTCGTTGTTTTTCAATTGCAAAAAGGAGGAGCCTCCTCCCCCTTTTCACTCTATTCTGCATGTTCTGTCTTGTTCTTTTTCAAGGCACGAATCGTGAACCAATAGTAAATCATCAATCCTATAACGATGATCACCGTCGGCAAAATGATGGTCATGCTAGAATTCTGAATCCCTTGGGCCAAAGTCCAACGATGCAAGAATCCCACAACTAAGAAGGCCAGAATAGGAAAGATGAAGGCACGAGCAAACTCCTCTTTCCACTGCCAGAGGATAAGTCCTGCACTAGCCCCTGTCATGATGAAGGTATCCCATGGACTAGGTACCGTCAACCAACCTAGAGTTGGCAAGAAACGGACCCCTACTATTTCACTGATGAAATAGATCCCAAGGACGAGAACGACTGCCACATAGAGTGCTTTTTTTAACTTTTCTTCTGCAAAAATAAGGCGACGTAGGAGATAAAATAGTAACCCAACGGCTAAAAGTCCCAAAATACTATCCGTTAGATAGACGAGGGGCTTAAGAACCAGGACTGCTTGCGAGGCAAACTCACTTAAGAGGCGATAAAAAATCACAATTCCCGAGACAATCGCCCCATACTTCAGAACAGACCGCGTAGATTCTTTAGGCATATTCTCAATGATTAGGTCTGCCATTCCCTTAGGATCCTGTCCAAAATAGTCCTTGGCCGTCAATCCATCTCCACTTGCTTGCGCAAAATCAAGCGCTAGATTATAGACCTGCTCTCTTAAAGCTTTTTCCTCATATAAGAAGCCGGCAAAATTGAAATAATCCCAGAGATCTTGGAAATAAGCTTGGTCCTCCTGGCTAAAGTTTTGAACCAAAGACTGCGTTTCTTCATAATAAATAGCTGATGTCATGATGTTTCCCCCTTTCTTTGGAGACGAAATACAATGAAGGACAAGACTAGTCCTATCAGAGGGAGTAGCCAGCGTAATAAATTAGCAGTTCCTGGATTCACAAAGCGAACACAGCATCCAGTTACAAAGAAAGTCACTCCCATGACCAGTAGGCTAACAGCAAGCCGTCCCTGATTTCTATAGGTCATGATCGTAAATCCAAGAAGAACCAGAAAAGCCAGAACAATCGCCCAACCATCTGGCAAAAGGATACTTCGATTCAGACTCAAATGGTCAGAAAACACGCGCTCTATCCTAGGAGACAGGATCAAACTAATCACACTGATAACAAGAGCCCAAGGCCACTTGATTTCCCCATAGCTCTGCTTGGACCAAAGCCACATCATAAATTGACTGTACACAAAGAAAATAAGTAGATCTAGCAGGTATGTTAAGGGAGCAATCACTAGTGGCAGCATCCAGGCAAAATCCATTACAAACCGCATGCCAACGAAAATCGTTCCAAGAATCAAGAATAACCCCACATAAGAACCTAGCCTGCGTCTAGGTAACTCCGAGAGAACTTGATCCACCATTGCCCGAGGATCCTTTCCGAAATAATCCACTGCCCGAATGCCTTCTTTCTCAGCAACTTTTAAGTCGCAAACCATATTGTAGAGCTGTTCACCGAGTGCTTCATCATCATAAAAATAGACCTTTGCCCCAATATAGGCCACCATTTTTTTCACATAGGCTTGATTCTCCTTATTTAGGTGCAACAATTCAGCTGACATTTTTTCTGTATAATCTTCGATCATGTTTCCCCCTCCTTTTTCACACGTTCTACTTTAATGACCAGATCCTGCCACTGGTTCCAAAATTCCTCTAGGCGCTCTCTTCCTTCCTTGGTTAGAGAGAAATATTTGCGATCAGGTCCATCCGGAGAGGGCCTCATCTCTCCTACTATGACTCCCTGCTTCTCTAGCTTCTGAAGCAAGGGATAAACGGTCCCCGCAACAATCTTATCAAAGCCGGTTTCCTTAAGACTTTGGATCAATTCATAGCCATAAATAGATTTCTTTGAAATAATTTCTAGAACACAACCTTCCAGAACACCCTTGAGCAATTGCGATTCTTTCATTCTTCTCCCCCTTTCTATACACCCTTCTTTTTAGCTAGTTTGTTTTACATACTAGTCTCCTCACTATTAGTATACTCCACCCAAACTAGTTTGTAAAGCATAATAGTGGGAATAATCAATAAAAATTAATACATCCGAACGTTATGACTAAATATACAATTAATTTCGAAAAATGATTGCTTTTTATAAAAAAAGGTGTATAATAATACAAAATCTTTATTAAAGGAGATAAGTGATGAAAAAATCTAAACTAGCTTTCCTAGCAGGTGTCACGGTTGCTTCAGCCCTGTTCCTTGCTTCATGTGGATCATCTTCAAAATCTTCTCAGACAAACACATACTCATACGTGTTTAGCACTGATCCAGATTCTTTGAACTACCTCCTTTCAAACCGTTCTACAACAAGTGACGTTACAACTAACTTGGTTGATGGATTGTTTGAAAATGACCAATACGGTAATCTCGTCCCTGCACTAGCGGAAGATTGGTCTGTTTCTAAGGATGGATTGACTTATACTTACAAACTTCGTAAAGATGCAAAATGGTATGACTCAGAAGGGAACGAATATGCAGATGTCACTGCACAGGACTTCGTCACTTCTCTGAAATACGTAGCTGACAACAAGTCAGATGCCCTCTACTTGGTTCAAAACTCAGTAGCCGGCCTGGATGACTATGTCACTGGTAAAAATACAGACTTCTCTAAAGTTGGGGTCAAAGCCGTTGATGACCATACCCTCCAATACACCTTGGCTCAACCTGAATCCTTCTGGAATTCTAAATTGACAACTTCGACCATGATGCCTGTCAATGAAAAATTCCTCAAATCTGCAGGTAAAGACTTCGGTAGCGTCAAACCTTCTGGAATCCTTTACAACGGTCCTTACTACTTGAAATCCTTCACTTCCAAATCTTTGATGGAGTTCACCAAGAACGAGAACTACTACGACAAAGACAATGTGAAGATTGAAAATATCAAATTGACCTACTTCGATGGTTCTGACCAAGACTACCTTGCTCGTAACTTCTCTGATGGAAACTTGACCACTGCGCGTCTCTTCCCAACGAGCTCAACATTTAGTACCATTGAGAAAAAATTCAAAGACAATATCGTTTATTCACCACAAGATGCGACTGTCTACTATGTTTACTTCAACGTAAACCGTCAAAACTACGGTCATACTGAGAAAACAACAGACGACCAGAAGAACCAAACCAAAACAGCTCTTCAAAACAAAAACTTCCGTCAAGCCATCAACTTTGCCCTTGATCGTACTTCACTAAGTGCCCAATCAAACGGGAAAGATGGCGCTAGCAAAACCCTTCGTACGCTTCTTGTACCTCCAACATTTGTGCAAGTAGACAACAAAGACTTCGGTAGCGTTGTCGAAGAAAAACTTGCTGCAACAGGAGATGATTGGAAGGATGTCAGCCTAGCTGATGCGCAAGATAGCATGTTCAATGCGGACAAGGCCAAAGCACAATTTGCCAAAGCCAAAGAAGAGCTCCAAGCGCAAGGTGTCCAATTCCCAATCCACATCGACTATGTAGTTGACCAGTCTTCTGCTAGCATTGTGCAACAAGCTGATTCAATGAAAGACTCCATCGAAAAAACATTAGGAAAAGAAAATGTCGTCGTGGATGTTCAGAAAATGTCTACGGAAGATGCTGACAATGCAACCTACTTCGCTCAAAGTCCTGATCAAAAAGACTTTGATATGGATATCGCTGGTTGGGGACCTGACTTCCAAGACCCATCAACTTACTTGGATATCTTCAATCCAGTCGATGGTTCAGCCTTAGCAGGAATGGGAATCAATCCGTCAACTGACCAAGCCCTAATTGAAAAACTAGGTTTGAACGAGTACAAACAACTATTGGATGATGCCAATGCGGAACAATTGGATACCAAAACTCGTTATGAAAAATATGCTGTTGCTCAAGCTTGGTTGACAGACAATGCCTTTGCACTTCCTGTCTACTCTAAGGGTGCTGTCCCTTCTATCACGAAGATCAAACCATTTACAAAAGCATTCTCCTTGATTGGTATCAAAGACGGGGCTAGCTACTACAAGTACATGGAATTACAAAGTGATACAGTCACAACGGCTGACTACGACAAAGCTTATAAGAATTGGTTGAAAGAAAAAGAAGAAACCAATAAAAAAGCACAAGAAGAACTTGCAAAACACGTGAAATAATCACGATAAAAACACCGGGGATGTAATCCTCGGTGTTTTTGGTTGAAAAAAGTGTTCCAGTTAATTTCTTCTTCACCTATTTTCCTAAGAGCTTCCATCGTATCAAACGCTACCTCACGACAATCTTCCGATAACTTCTGGAAGTCAGCAGAAAGACGAGGACATAGGAGATGAAAAAGACAGCGCAGATTGCTAAGGTTGTTTGAAGGACCAGTCCCGCATTGGTCGCTCCTAAGATGGCAACGATCTTTGCAATCATCTTGTAGGCTACTCCTAGGTACAAGAAGGAGAAGAATAGTGGAAGGAAAAAGACGGTGAGAATCTGTTTGCGAATGGTGGTGCCGGTTTGCTTTTGGTCCAATCCTACTTGTTGCAAGATCACAAAATTATCCCGATCCTCATGACCCTCTGAAATCTGCTTGTAGTAAATCACGAGAACTGTAGCTAATAGAAAGATGACCGATAGGAAAATCCCAATAAAGAGGAGAGTCCCTGCTGTTTCACGCCACTCCTTCTCTATGCTGTATCGTTCAAATCCACCAAAGAAAGTCGCACCATATTGACTCATTTTGTCTGTCGAATAAAGGTCTTTGATCAAGCCACTGATGAAATCTTGATTCTCTTTATCTTTTGCAGTAATAGCGAATTCCAAATTTTTATCAACTTTTAGTCCCAGTTGGTTCAAGTCAGGGAGGACAAGGTACAAACCCATTTGATGTTGAAACAGGTCGGATTGAGGGAGTTTTCCTTGGATAAAATTGGAGTCTAGTTTTTGTTTAATCGTGAAGGTCTTCCCATTGATTTCTAATTGCGAATCTAATTTTCCTGGATACTGATACCCATAGGCTAGGATTTCATTTTCTCCAAGCTCAACTTTTTGACCCGTCAGTTGCTCGTAAGTCGCCTGATCAAAAAAGTAGACTGTTCCCTCTGTCTTCATCTCCATCTCCTGACCAGCTTCTTGATAGGACTGTTCATAAACCTCTAAGCTCCTTCCATCAATCTTTCGAATTTCAGCCGACCAGTATGTTGTCTGTGCCACCTGATAATCTGATAGATTTGTCGCATCGGCTGTTTTCTTAATTTGAGCTTGAACATCCTTGATAACTGGTTCTGTCTCAGCATCTGAAGGCATATGCCCCACACTAATCATGTAATCAGAAGGGTAAACAGTATCTAGGTAGTTCTGTCCTCCAATAAAGATATTGAGCGACCCGGTTAAGGTGACCAAGACCATGGTGGAAAGAATACTAATGGTCGCAAGACCCGCTGCATTTTTTCGCATCCGTGCTATTAAGTTGGAGACAGATATAAAATTCTCTGGCTTGTAATAGTAGGATTTCCGACCTTTGAGAAATCTTAAGAAGGTAATAGATCCTGCGTTGAATAAAAGATAAGTCGCCAGAATGACTAAGATGACAGCAATAAAGAATCCTTGAACCGCTGCAACTGGACGCTCAACGGTTAGCGCTATATAAAACGCAATTCCTAAGAGCCCAAGTCCTAAAAGAGTTTGGACCAGCAAGAAGCGTCCCTTCTTCTCCCCTGCTTTTTTCTGTTGCATGAGGTGGAGGGAACTGTAGCGCAAGAGGCGGAAAGAATTCAACAAGAGAATGAGGGCAAAAGCTAAGGCTAACCCAAGTAAAGTGTTAAGAACAGCCCCTATCTGGAAGGTTGATTGAATGACGACTGGTAGCCCCATACATTTTAGGAGCAAGGCAAAAATCAGGCGATCAAATAAGAGCCCCAAACCCAGTCCTACTCCAACTGTGAGAACATAGAAGAAGAGCAATTCCCATAAGGTCATGATGAGGAGATGCTTCTTCTCCATTCCCAGAACACTGTACAAGCCCAGTTCTTTGGAACGGTTTTTCATGACAAAGCCATTGGCATAAGCCACCAAAATGATGACGACCAGCTGGACAACGAAACTACCAAAACCAAGAACAGTTCTCGCCGCCCCCCCTCCGTAAGAATCCTCTAAATGAGGGGTAGATGACAAGGCGATAAAACTATAAAGGATCATGGTCGTTAAAATGACAGCCAGGGCAAAGGGGTAATAGAGTTTGCGATTTTGTTTGAGGTTGGAAAGAGCTAATTTACTTGTTAATTTAAACATCACGATCCTCCTTTCCCGCCATGACTGTCAGAGTATCTGAGATTTCTTGGAACATCTGACGCTCTGTCTTTTCACCACGGAAGATCTGGTTGTAGAGGATCCCGTCCTTGATAAAGAGCACGCGCTTAGCCCGAGCTGCCGCTGCAGTTGAGTGGGTCACCATGAGGATGGTTTGCCCCATGCTATTGATATCTTCAAAGACATCTAGCAAAGCAGCCGAAGACTTAGAATCCAGCGCCCCTGTTGGCTCATCAGCGAGGAGGATTTCAGGTGAGGTGATAATAGCCCGTGCTACGGCCACCCGTTGTTTTTGCCCACCAGAGATTTCGTAAGGGTATTTTTCTAAGAGCTGGTGAATGCCCAACTCCCGACTCACGCTCTCCGCCTTACTCATCATTTCCTTGACTGGTCTGCGAGAAAGGACAAGAGGCAAGAGGATATTGTCCTTGACCGATAAGGTATCGAGCAAATTGAAATCTTGAAAGACAAAACCTAATTTTTCCCGACGGAAACTAGAGGCATCCTTGTTCTTGATGGTTGAGGTGTCGGTGCCATTGAGGTAGACCCGTCCTTCCGTCGGCTGGTCCAGCATGGCCAGGATATTGAGAAGGGTCGATTTCCCGGACCCTGATTCCCCCATGATGGCGACGTATTCGCCCTTCTCCACGGTGAAGTGGATATCTTTTAGGGCTTCGACCTGAGTTCCTTGGAAGCGGGTTTTGTAAATTTTTTTCACATGTTGTACATCTAATAAGGCCATTTTCATTCTCCATTTCCATCTAGTTATATGATTGATATTAATAGAACTTCTTACATCTCTATTGTAACGATTTGGAAAGAGATCTACAATAAGCTAACCTTTCATTTTCAACCTGATTTCTTACATTTCTGTAAGGTATTAAAAAACTAGCTTCCTTGCGGGAGCTAGTTCCTTCTTATAAAGCTGTGATGGCTGTGATCAAACCAAAGATGATCCCTGGAGCATTGGCTGCAGCAAGTGGGATATCGCGTTCTTTTTTGAAGAGTCCGTAGTAAACCCAAAGGCTACAGTTGATGGCTGCGACAAGGGGTTGAACAAAGTTCCCTTTGTGACCTGCGAGGTTATCCATGATTTGTGGGAAGTAAGACACATACATCATAACAGACATAAAGGTCGCAACCCAACCAAGAATTTTCATTTGTTTTTCATTCATTTTGAAACTACCATTTCCTTTTCTTTTTTTAAAGTATGCACTATTCTACCTTTTGTCCTTTACAAATTCAAGTCTTTTTTTCAAATGTTACCGAACTGTAAAGTGTCACAATCTTGTGATTTTGCAGGAAGATGGATTTCTTTTCGAGAGAGTCTTCTCTCTAGTTGCCATTTTTTTGACACTTTGTCTAATTCTTTTGCAAATGTGATCGTTTTCATTTTGCGTAGCATGCAAATTAATTGCATTTTCTTCCTACTTATGCTATTTTAATACACAGAGGTAAAATTTTATGAATAAACAAAAAATCAACAAAATCGTTGGCTCGATCGGTGCCTTTATTGGGATTATCGTTTTCATTGCCTACATCCCACAAATTATTGCTAATTTACAGGGAAATAAGGCCCAACCTTTCCAACCCTTGTCAGCTGCTATTTCTTGCTTGATCTGGGTCATTTATGGTTGGACAAAGGAACCTAAAAAAGACTGGATTTTGATCATTCCGAATTCGGCAGGTGTCATCCTAGGGGGATTGACTTTCCTTACATCACTTTAATAGAAAGTGAACAAAGACTGAACTCTACGGGTTCAGTCTTTTTTGTGTATCCCTTTGAAAAACAAAAACAATCGCAGTCGGTTTTCGTACAAAAAAGCCCGCTATGAGCAAGCTAAAAAAATTGACAATTCTTTTCTTTGAATAACCTATGCTGGATTATTGTGCAAAAATATCCAAATAATATCTGATTATTATTAGAGTATATTGAAACTTTCCGCTGTGAGAAAAGTGCCTGAAAAAATTATGTTTCAGGCACTCGGAATTATTGAGACCTTAGGCTCAATAATTAGTCATGGAACTTC
>NZ_JVIQ01000072.1:0-18999 GCF_001072745.1 Streptococcus sp. 400_SSPC
TAGTAGAGCCCACTCAACCACTGCGTCTTGCTCGACAATCCAAAGACAATTGAGAGGCTAGGATTTCTGTCCCACTCTCATTTCTGCTAGTTTATTTCTTGGTCAGAACAATCGTATCCTGATCACCCAAGTCTTGATCCGCTTCTTTCAGGGTCAATTGTTTCCCCTCCAGTTGATAGCGGTAGCCATCATCTCCGATAAAGAGGATCTGGTTGGCAGCATCTAGCTTGACCTGTTTCAGCTCTTGCTCTCCATCTGCCTCTACAGCCGTCCAAGTCCCTGAATCACCAGCGATGACGAGCGTCACTTGATCGCTTTCATCCATTCCCATATAGGTTCCGCCCAGACCTGTTTGGTTAACCTGCGGACTAGTCGTTGTCTGTTGAGAAGAAGTTGCCGTTGTGGTCGTCGCACTTGATGACGTGTTCGTTTGCGATGGTGTTTGCTGGTTCGAACACGCTCCAAGTAGGAGGACTGTAGCTGTTGCCAATAAAGCAGTTACTTTCTTTGCCATGGATGGTCTCCTTTCGCGCCAACTTTTCAACGGACTTCCCCGTTCATTTGTGGCTCACCTTTAGTATACGTTAGAGCCTGTTTTTGGTCAATCTTTATGACTGGCCGATGAGAGTTGCTACCTATAAAGGATTCTTTCCCTGCTCTAATAGATATGCGCGAACTTCGGAAATAAAGTAGAGAGAGCCAGTGACAAAGAGCACCTCTTGACCATCTTGTCGGCTATAAAAATCTTGCAAATAATCTCTGAAATCCGCCACATAAGGATAGCCTAAGCCATCCACTTCTTGGACCACTTCCCCATAAGCAAAGGTCGTCACCGTCAAGTCCGCCTCCGGCAAATCGCTTGCAAAGATCTCCAACATTCCCTGGTAATCCTTGCGTTTTAAAGCACCAAAGAGGATCTTCACGCGCTTATCTGAAAAGGTACGGGCATATTCGACCAAGCGATGGATGGCATGGGGGTTATGAGCGCCATCTAGATAGACGCCCTGGTCAAAATTCTCCAGACGTCCCGGCCAGCTAGTCGCTTGCAAAGCCTCCCGAACACCGTTTTCATCGACCGCCAGACCTCTCTGCTCCATGAAGAGGAGAAAGGCTTCAAGAGCCACCGCAGCATTCTCTTCCTGATAAGCTCCATTGAGCCCAATTTTCAGTGAGTCAAACCGATGTTGCCAATCTCGGAAGACGCCTTTCACCAGTTGGAAATCTTCTCCATAGCGAGCTAGCGGACAGCCTATTGCCTGGACCTTTTCTATGCAGACTTGCTCAGCCTCTTTAGCCAGTGGACCGATAACAGCCGGCTTCCCGGCTTTAAAGATTCCAGCTTTTTGCCTAGCAATGGCCTCTAGGCTTCCTCCCAAGGTCTCCTGATGATCCAGCCCTACTGAGGTGATCACTGCTACCTCTCCTGTGATAACATTGGTCGTATCAAGGAGGCCTCCGATCCCAACCTCGATCAAGGCCAGGTCTACTTTTTGTTCATGGAAATACAAAAAGGCCAAGAGGGTGATGATCTCAAAGTAAGAGAGTTGGTCGTGGGTCTCGAGAAGCTGAGACTCCATCGCTTGGATGCTCTGACCCAAGCGAATCAGATCTTGATCCGAAATTGGTTGCCCATTGATACAAATCCGATCATGCATACTAACGATATGTGGAGAAGTAAAGGTCCCTACTTTCAGACCATGCTGTTGGAATAGTTGGCGCATAAACGCAATGGTTGAGCCCTTCCCGTTAGTCCCCGTCACATGGATCATCGGAACAGCTTCATGAGGATCCCCTAAGAGCTTTACAGCCTGTTGCATCCGCCCCAAGCCTGAACGAAAATTGAGTCCAATTCGGCTATTCATCCATTCTTCAATTTGATTCATTTCTTTCTCCTAAAAGAAAAGAGCGATCAAGCCTTCTTGCTGGCTCACGCTCTGCTATTTCTTTGGTTTCTTATTTCACTTCCAATATTTTTAGAAGCTGGGCTAAAAACATCCACTGGACTTACTTGCGGTCCTTGTTTCTAGCGCAAGGGTAAAAATGTTCACTGAACTTACCAACTCTTTCCAGTCTCTTGGAGTTGGGGTGATACAGTCTCCCAGACTGTATCACTCCTCCATAAAGCTGTTGAAGACTTCTTCAATCATGTTCCATTCATCATCTGAATCTTCTGGGATTGGTTGAAGGTCGCCTTCTGTTCCGTCTTCGTTTTCAGTAAATGAGTAAGCTTGGATTTCTACTTCACCGTTTTCATCTTCTTCTGCATTTGCAGGAATCAAAAGAACATAGTTTTTACCAAATTCTTCTTTTCCATCAATGGTCAAAAGGATTTCAAACAAGGTTTCGTTTCCTTGCTCATCTACCAATGTAATCAATTCGCGTTCGTCATGGTTGTGATCATGATCATGATTGTGTGCCATCTTATTTCCTCTTTTTTCTAAAATTTTCGATCTAAATAATTTTGCAAAATCAACTGGGCAGCCAATTTATCAATTACTTTTTTTCGCTTATTTCGGCTAATATCCGCTTGCTCAATCAGCATCCGCTCTGCGGCAACGGTCGTCAAACGCTCATCTTGATACTCAACCGGCAAGTTGAATAACTCTTCAAGGCGCTTTCCATAAGCTTGACTCGCTTCCACTCGAGGACCGCTTGTGTTGTTCATGTTTTTCGGTAAACCAACCACAAACCGATCAACCCGGTATTCCTTCACCAGTTCAGAGAGACGGTCAAAACCAAACTCTCCTTTCTCCTCATCAATCTGAATAATCTCCAGACCTTGAGCAGTAAAACCTAATGGATCACTGATGGCTACTCCGACTGTCTTCGAGCCAACGTCTAGTCCCATAATTCTCATTAGAGATCGATCCCTTGCCCTTTCAAGTAGTAACGAACCAATTCTTCAACAATTTCATCTCGTTCGTACTTACGAATTTGGTTGCGAGCGTTGTTATAACGAGGTACATAAGCAGGATCACCACTGAGTACATAACCTACGATTTGATTGATTGGATTGTAGCCCTTCTCATCCAAAGATAAGTAGACATCCTTTAATGTATCACTAATTTCTTTACGGTTTGAATCGTCAAGATTAAAACGTACTGTTTCGTCTGTAAATCCCACAATACCACCCTCTTTCTTTATATTCATACTATTATACCATAATTTCCATACTTTCTCAAACGAAAAATATTGATTTTACGGGCTTTCTTGGACTTTTTATCACTTATTTTTGAAAGCGATCTACTGTATTTTCAATGGTTTTATTTGACTTCTTTAAAGCCATTCTTTTCCATGTTTTTGATGAAGAGTGTTGGAGAGTAAGTCTTGATCATTTTGCAAATTTCTCCCAAGTCTTCGCTGTTTTTAATATCATCGAAGTCTACTTTATCAGGATCAATCTCAATCTCAGAGATCATTGCTTCACCTGTCCAATCTGATGTCACGGTGATTCCATCGTAGTCTCTCAATTCATCAATGCCACCTTCACCTTCGTAACCTTCGATCAAGGCTTGTTTGGCACCTTCTTTATCATCCTCAGCATCGATCAATTTCTTGACTTCATCTTTGAATTCATCCGATACATGAGTCGCTAGTTTGATGGAAACTTTTTTGTATTTCTTTCCTTGGTAGGATACGGTCACTGTAATTTCCTGTTTGGCTACCTCGTCAGCTTCATTGACATCCCTGTCAAGCTTAAAGGTCCGAGTAACGACGCTATCTTTCGATAAGGACTTGCCCCCTTTTGATTGAGAATTCCCACAACCTACCAAGATAAGCAATCCAGCAACGACTAGTAATAGAAATTTTTTCATGTTTTTTCTCCTTATTCTTCTTTTGCTCCATTACGGAGTAGATTATTCATATATTCTGTTGGTGTCAGTTTCAATAAATCTGCAATATTGGCTGATTTGAAGTACTCTAACTCGACCGCTTTTTTAGTATCCAACTGGGTGAAATCATAAGTGATGACCGTTTGGTATTCATTTTCATTTGGCAAAGTCAGTTCAATGGTAAATCCTGGAAGAGTCCGCGCCTGTTGAAGTTTTTCATCCTTACCCATCGACTCTACCATCAATCGTTGGGCCTCTTCAAGACCAACTTCCTGAATAGCATTTTTCAATTCATCACTGACAGGAGTGGTATTGGTCATGACCAATTTTTGAAATTGTTCCCCTTGATAAGTGATGGTCTGCTCCTGGCGAATACCACTTTCATCTTTTGGAAGGACAAAGTGTTTAGTGAAAACTTGCTGTTCTTCCGCCTTCTCTAACAGATTTCGATTTTCTTTATTAAACGATTCAATTTTAGCACTGTTGGATTTTTGGACATTGGAAGAATCAGTTTTCCCATGTTTCTTCTGTCCACAAGCTGTCAGCGTCAGGAGCAAGACACCCAAACAAATAAGCTTCTTTTTCATGTTTTCTCCTTTGATAAGCTTCTATAAAGGGATTTCCCCCACAGAAGTATTGTACCATAGAATCCTCCTCAAAAACATTCTTACAAGCATTTTTTCGTGGATTCTTTGGCCGGATACAAAAGAAAAAGTCGAGATCCTGACATCTCGACTCTTCTCAGTAGCTAAACGATTGGCTACTTGTTTCTTATAGGGCTGCTCTTAAGCGAGCCTCCGCATTTTCAACATTTCGTACAGAACGTGGTAAAAAGGCCCGAATATCATCTTCCTTATAACCAACTTGAAGTCGCTTGTTATCCACTAGTATAGGACTTTTCAAGATTCGTGGTGTTTCTAAGATGATATCGATGACTTCATTCATGCTGAGGTCTTCAATATCGACACCTAGATTCTTAGCGTATCGGTTTTTTGAAGAAACGATACTTGCAATGCCATTTTCTGTTTTGGTCAAAATATCGAGTAATTCTTCTTTTGTAATCCCTTCTTTACCAAGGTTTTGTTCTTTATAGATCAACTGATGAGCATTTAGCCAAGTTTTGGCTTTTTTACAACTCGTGCAACTTGAAACTGTGTAAATTTTAATCATGTATGCACTCCTTTCGCCACACGATAATAACATTGTAGTATATTATACCATAAAAACCATCAGTCTTTCGACCTATTTTGAAAAAAATTACTCTTCAATCTCAATGGCATCATCAAGATCTAGTGTTACTTCTTCAACAAGTGGGCTTTCAGCTACTTCATCTTGTGCAACTACAGCAGTGTCATCATCGATCAAACCGAAGCGCACGCGCACTTGGTGATCAATCTCATCAAAAATTTCTGGATGGTCTGCCAAGTACTTCTTAGCATTTTCAGAACCTTGGCCAATCTTCTCACCGTTATAAGAATACCAAGCCCCTGCTTTTTGGATCAAATCAAGGTCTGTTGCAATTTTTAGCAATTCGCCTGTACGTGAAATTCCTTCTCCATACATGATTTCAACCATAGCTTCCTTGAATGGTGGAGCTACCTTATTTTTCACAACCTTGATCTTGGTTTCTTTACCAACGTTGGTATCTTTTTGGTCCCCAGTACCCTTGATTTGAGTATTTCCACGAACGTCTAGACGAACAGAAGCGTAGAATTTAAGGGCACGACCACCAGGTGTGGTTTCAGGGTTCCCAAACATAACCCCAACTTTTTCACGCAATTGGTTGATAAAGATAGCAATGGTCTTGGTCTTATTGATCGAAGCTCCAAGCTTACGCATAGCCTGGCTCATCATCCGTGCTTGCAAACCAACGTGGCTATCACCAATATCTCCATCGATTTCTGCGCGTGGGACCAAGGCAGCAACAGAGTCGATAACGACCAAATCAACGGCACCAGAGTCGATCAATTTACCAGCAATTTCAAGTCCTTGTTCCCCTGAGTCTGGTTGAGACAAGAGGAGTTCATCAATATTAACCCCAAGAGCTGCCGCATAAGATGGATCCAGGGCATGCTCGGCATCGATAAAGGCAGCAATGCCTCCTTCTTTCTGTGCTTGCGCTACTGCATGGAGGGCAACGGTTGTTTTACCTGATGATTCTGGACCATAGATTTCTATGATCCGACCTTTTGGATAACCACCAGCACCCAAGGCAATGTCAAGAGCCAAGGAACCTGAGCTCATGACTTGAACTTTTTGCTCTGCGCGTTCGCCCAGACGCATGATCGATCCCTTACCAAAGTCTTTTTCGATCAACTTTAGGGCATCATTGAGAGCTTTTTCACGCTCGTCTCCAAATTTCTTCGAGATATCATCTAATTTTTTCTGTTTTTTCGCCATTCTTTTCTCCTATTTTTTGCTATACAGGAAATGCATGCAACTCACCGACGCTTTCCGTCATTTGAAAGGCACATTTCCTATCCATTTTTAGAATTATTCTTCATTTGGCACAAGCTTCATTATACCAAATTTTTACCATTTAATACAGCCAAGCGCACCAAATTAAAGGCATGAAGGACTGCAATTTCGCGGACATCAGCTCGACTCCGGCCAGCGATATTGACTTGGACACTATCCACTCCATTTGGAGTCGCAAGTCCGATAAAGACCGTCCCTGCTGGGTGCCCTTCTAGACTATCTGGCCCCGCAACTCCGGTCAGGCTAACACCATAATCGGATCCTGTTAACTTACGGGCCTGTGAAGCCATGGCTTGAGCTGTAAAATGAGACACCACTCCATGTTGCTCTAACTCTTGAGCTGGAATAGACAACATCTTGCTTTTTTCTTCCAAACTATAGGTGACATAACCACCCGCGAAGATGCTGGACGCCCCTGAAAAATCTGCCAAAGTCGCTTGGAAGAGGCCGGCCGTCAGGCTTTCTGCAGCTGTAATGGTCTTACCAGTCCCTTTCAAGAGATCAAAGGCAACCTTGGCCATCGAATTGTCATCTCCATAACCGTAAAACAACTCTTGCAAGGGTTGATGATCCAGAGTATGACGGGATAAGATTTCCTTTTCTAAGACATCGAGCTTAGCATCCGCTGAGGCTTGATCCTTCGCCTTTGTAGATAGACGCAAGGTTACTTCTCCCGTCTTGGCATAAGGGGCAACCGTCGGATCACTCTGCTTTTCAATGATATCTGCTAGGATCGTAACTAGCTGGCTTTCCCCAATCCCAAAGAAGCGCAAGACTCTTGAAAAAAGCTCTTCCCCTGTTGTCAAATGAGGCACCAATTGTTCATTGACCATGGGTTTTAACTCACTTGGTGGACCAGGTAGAACGACATAGGTCACACCATTGACTTCAATCAAACCTCCAACCGCGAGACCTGTACGGTTTTGAAGGGGGATTGAACCGGCAATCAATTGTGCTTGTCGCTCATTATTGGGCGTCCGGACATAATCAGGGCGACTTGCAAAGAAGGTGTCGAGTTTGGCAAGCGCTGTCGTATCAAAAACCAGTTCTTTCCCTAAAAACTTAGCAAGGGTTTGCTTGGTCAAATCATCCTCTGTTGGCCCAAGTCCACCACATAAAATCACCAAATCACTGCGTTTTGAAGCCGTCTCAATGGTCGAGAAGAGACGACCTTCATTGTCTCCTACCGCCACATGATAATAGACATCAATCCCTAAACTAGCTAATTTTTCAGACAAGAATTGCGCATTGGTATTGACAATCTGTCCTGTGAGAATTTCAGTTCCCACTGCAATGATCTCTGCTTTCATAACGCCTCCACTTATACTATTCGTAATTTTTCTTCATTGTAACACAATTTCCTAAATTATTTTAAAAACAGATTGAAGAAAAAGTTCATTTTAGGTAACTTTCTTCAATCTTTTTCTTTTAGAGTATTATAAAGTAAAAAACTCTTATAAATTCCGTTACATCAATATTCCTAAGAGATTTAACTACGTGGTAACCAACTTCTAGAAGGGCTTGCCTATATTCTGAAGTAAGCACATCGAGCGGTTATTTTTATATTGCTTTATTGACATAAAATCGTATCTCTAACGCTAGTCCTTATATTTTTCTATCACTTTTTATGATACAATAGCATCAATTTATTTTTAGGAGGATAATATATGACTTCTACTATTGGTATTATAAGTTTATCTAGTGGGACTATGGGTGAAGACTTTGTCAAGCACGAAGTGGACTTGGGTATTCAACGTCTCAAGGACCTCGGACTCAACCCTATCTTTTTACCTCATTCGCTAAAAGGCTTAGATTTTATCAAAGAACATCCTGAAGCTCGTGCAGAGGATTTGATTCAGGCCTTTTCTGATGATAGCATCGACATGATCCTATGCGCCATTGGTGGAAACGATACCTATCGCTTGCTACCTTATCTTTTTGAAAATGACCAACTACAAAAGGTTATCAAACCAAAGATTTTTCTAGGTTTCTCGGATACGACCATGAACCATCTCATGTTGCATAAACTAGGAATCAAGACTTTTTACGGCCAATCATTTCTAGCAGACATTTGTGAGTTAGACAAAGAAATGTTGCCATATAGCCTCCACTACTTCAAAGAATTGATTGAGACGGGAAGAATCTCAGAAATTCGACCTAGTGACGTTTGGTATGAGGAACGGACTGATTTTAGTCCCAAAGCCTTGGGAACACCTCGTGCCAGCCATGCAAATACAGGTTTTGACTTATTACAAGGCAATGCCCAGTTTGAGGGAGAAATCCTCGGTGGTTGTCTTGAGTCTCTCTATGATATTTTTGACAACTCTCTACACGCAGATAGCACAGACCTCTGCCGAAAATACAAACTTTTCCCTGACTTATCCGACTGGGAAGGAAAGATTCTATTGCTAGAAACAAGTCAAGAAAAGCCTGAACCTGATGATTTCAAAAAAATGTTGCAGGCTTTAAAAGAAACTGGGATATTTGAAGTCATCAGTGGACTCTTGGTCGGAAAACCTATGGATGAAACTTTCTATGACGACTATAAAGAGGCACTATTGGATATCATTGACAGCAATATCCCGATTGTCTATAATCTGAATGTCGGACACGCAACTCCAAGAACAATTGTTCCCTTTGGAGTCCACGCGTATGTAGATGCAACGGAGCAAGTCATTCGCTTTGACTATAACAAAGAAAGCTGAGATAAATTTCTCAGCTTTTTCTATATTCTCAAATACTTTCGCTATCTGTACTCACTACTTACCACTTTTCCATTCACAATCATTCTCATGGTCATCAACCAGACCTGCAGCTTGTAGAAAGGACAAAACTGCAACAGGACCTGCGAACTTAAAACCCCGCTTTTTGAGGTCCTTGGATAATGTCTCAGATAAAGTCGTCTTAGCTGGTGCTTGACTGTAATCAGGAACATCATTGACGATGGTTTCCCCATTGACAAAAGACCAGAGATAGGCATCAAAAGAGCCGAATTCAGCCTGGACTTGCAAAAAGGCTTGAGCATTGGCCCGTGTCGCAAAAATCTTGGTACGATTGCGGATGATAGCTGGATTGTCCATCAAAGCCTCCAGTTCCTCATCCGTCATCTCCGCGACACTTTGAAGGTGGTAACCATGAAAAGCTTCACGGAAAGCCTGCCGTTTATTGAGCACCGTCTCCCAAGATAGGCCAGCTTGATAGGTCTCCATACAGAGCAACTCAAAAAGGGCCTGGTCATCATGTAGGGGCCGCCCCCATTCTTCATCATGGTAAGCTATATATAATGGATTGGTCATTTTGACCCAACCACAGCGTTTTGGCATAGAAATCTCCTATTTCACCAACATCTTCAGGGCAGATTTGATGTAGTTTTCAGCAGTATCGGTCGTGCCTTCAAAGAATTTCTTGATTTTCTTTAGTTCCGTAGCCTTGTAGCCCAATGCCAACATGGCTTCCATGGCTTCTTCCAAGGCTTGGTTCTCTTCTGTCGCCTTAGCTTTTGTCTGAGCCGGTGCATCTTCTAGATCGAGATTGATCTTACCTTCCAAGTCCAGCACCATCTGTTGGGCTGTTTTCTTGCCGATCTTTGGAAACTTGGTCAAGTAGGTGATGTTCTTGCTTTCGATGGCTTGGACAAGGCCTGCATTGTCATCTGCAGCAATGATAGCCAGAGCTGAGACAGGTCCAATCCCAGAGACTGAGATCAAGTTTAAAAAGAGCTGTTTCTCTTCTTCAGTCGCAAAGCCATAGAGAAGGTGAGCATCTTCACGGACCACTTGGTGCAGATAAACTTGCACCTCTTGGTTCATTTTACCAGAGTAGGCATAGGGGTTGGCCACATGCAAGAGATAGCCGATTCCAGCTGTTTCTACCACAATGTATTTAGCGGTAATTTTTGTTAAGATTCCTTTAATGTATTCGTACATAATCTTCCTTTATTGTTTGTTTAATACTTGCCCAATTCCCGCAGGCTGGTGTGATTTTCCTGAATGCGTCGGAACATCTTTTCCATATCCGACTTGGTAAAGTTAACCAAGACAGGACGGCCATGAGGGCAGTTATAAGGGTTATCACATTGGGATAGTTGGTAGATGAGGTCGCGTGCAGAGTAATCGTCCAGCGTGTGGTTAGCCTTGATGGAACGTTTGCAGGACATCATGATGGCCAACTCAGCCCTGTATTTCTTGATGGACACTTCCTTAGTCAAAAGGAGCATGTCACACATCTCATAGATGCCCGACTCGATTTCTTCTTCCTTCATCCAGATCGGATGCTCCCGCAAGATCAACTGGTTAGCTCCATACTCTTCTAAATAGACGCCCACTTCCTCTAGGAGGTGCTTGCGCTGTTGTAGGCGGATCAGATCGTCTGCAGGGAACTCAAAGATATAAGGCACCAGCAGTTGTTGCTGACTGCCGTCTACGTTCCCGATGCTCTCCCGATATTCTTCATATTTGACCCGCTCTTGGGCCGCATGCTGGTCAATGATATAAAGGCCCCCATTGCCTTGGGCAAAGAGATAGGTTCCATGCATCTGACCGAAATATTCCAACTCTGGGAAGGTCGAATGTTCTTCCCCATCCAACTTATCATAGGCCTTGTCTAGACTAGCTAGATCCAACTCTGGGTGGTCCAGTTGATCATACTGAGGCGCCTTTCGCTCCGCGAATTTGATGCCTGGTGATTTGGCCTCCTGATTTCCCTCTTCTGGGGCAAAGAGAACCGTTTGCTCTGGGGTCAATTCACCACTTGGCTGGGATTCCCCGACCTCTGGACGGACAAAGAAGTCTCCCTTGTCTCGGTCGTAATAGAGGCTATTTTCTTTTAGAGGGAGGCTGGTCTGGACTGGCTTTTCTGTTCGACGAAGCGTTGACTTAGCTAGATTTTCTAGAGCATCTGGAATCAGATCCTGCTCTTTCAAAGCGGAGACAATAGCCTGGGAGATCAAGGTCATTAGTTCTCGTTCTTTAGAAATACGCACCTCTTGCTTGGTCGGGTGGACATTGACATCGGCTAGATAGGGGTCAATCTGGATATTAATCACTGCTATCGGGAAGCGTCCGACCATAAGTTTACTACCGTAGCCATCCAAGATGGCCCGATTGAGCAAGAAATTCTTGATGTAACGACCATTGATAAAGAGGCTGATGTAGTTGCGATTGGCCCGGGTCAGTTCTGGCAAAGAGACGAAGCCCGACACTTCAAAGTCCAAATCACCTGTCTCGATGGCAACCATTTTCTTAGCGGTAGCGAGGCCGTAGACTCCTGCGATGGCTTGACGGAGATTCCCCGTTCCTGCCGTCCGTGTCATTTCATGGCCGTCATTGATCAAGGTAAAGGCAATCTCTGGATGGGCCAGACTCAGGCGGTTGAGAATGTCGACGATATGGGACAACTCTGCCTGTTGGCTCTTCATATATTTGAGGCGGGCTGGTGTATTGAAAAAGAGGTCCTCAACTGTGATTTTAGTCCCCACAGGGCTAGTCGCCGGCTCAAGAGAAGTGATTTCGCCCCCTTTAGCCTCTAGCTTGGTCCCATGACTAGCTCCTTCCTGAGCTGTCAGGATGGTCATGACACTGACAGAGGCAATAGACGGCAAGGCCTCGCCACGGAAGCCTAGTGTCCGAATGCGAAAGAGGTCGGCTTGACTCTTGATCTTACTAGTCGCATGGCGACGAAGAGCTAATTCCACTTCCTCATGGGCAATCCCTTGTCCATTATCCGTGATTTGAATGCTCTTTAAGCCAGCTTCTTCGATCTCTACGACAATCTGACTAGCTCCCGCATCGATGGAGTTTTCAACCAGTTCCTTGACCACACTAGCAGGGCGCTCAATGACCTCACCGGCAGCAATCTGATTGGCTAGAATTTCTGGTAATTCGATAATCTGTGACATAGCTTCCCCTCTTATGTTTTATACGCGCATAGGTAGAACTATTATACCATATCTACAAGGAAGCCCTCCCTTTATAAAACCTTGTGCTCCAGCTCCATTAAAGATACCGTCTTCTACCAGATAAACAGACAAACTGACCGAATATGCGAAAAGCCTTGTCTTGATGCCTGAAAAAGTGTTTAATAGACTTGTAAGCAAGAAGTCCTGCTAGCGGATCGCTTACTTGACGTCAATATGTTAGAAGGGATTTGTATGAAAGTAACAGTTACCATTGACCCCCATTTTCAAGAAGAAGGCGTAGCCATCACAGCGCCACAACCTAGCGAACGCATCCAGAAGGTCCAACAATTCATAGAGGAATTGGACCAGAAGGAACGCTTGCGAGCGAAAAAGGAGGGGGAAACCTATCTTGTAGAGACTCACTTGTTTCATCGGTTCTATATTGAAAACCGGCAAGTGGTGGGGGAAACAAAGGATAATCAATTCATCCTCACAGGTCCACTCTACCAACTCTCTGAAGACTTGCCCATCTACTTTTTAAAAATTTCCCAATCTGAAATTATCAATACCAAAGAAATCGATCACCTGCATTTTACCGGTAGCGGATCGGTTCAAATCTATCTCAAAAACGGAAGGATGACTTACTCCTCTCGTCGTTATTTAAAAGCTATTAAGGAGAAACTCTCATGATGAAAAACCATTTTACCAACGCTTTGAAAGGGATCTTGATCGGTCTCATCCTCTCTATCCTCTTTTCTTTTTTAAACTCCCCTTCCACTTATACGCCTCTCAGTCCTAGCTCAGCTTTCGGCCAGTGGATGCAAGCCCACGAAGTTCATGGATCCCTTGTTATGCTCTATTGTACCCTTATCTGGGCCGGTATCGGACTCCTCTTCAGCTTGGGGAATGTCCTTTTCAACAAAGATTGGAGCTTGCTTCGCGCGACCGTCAGCCACTACCTCTTGATGCTCTTTGGTTTCCTACCTTTAGCAACCTTGGGCGGCTGGTTCCCAATGCAAATCAGTTTTTATCTCTCTGTCATTTTTGAGTTTAGCTTCGTCTATCTCATTGTCTGGGCTGTCTCTTACTACCTCAATAAAAAGAAAGTGGATGACATCAACCGTCAGTTGCAAGGAAAAGCCTGAGGAATTCAAAAAAAATGACTTTTATTTTTTAGTCATTCAAGAAGATGAAAAACTTTCCGCTGTGAGAAAAGTGCCTGAAACAACTGTGTTTCAGGCACTCGGAATCATTGAGACCTTAGGCTCAATGATTAGTCATGGAACTTCTACGAAGTTCGCTGACGTCCGTACTCACCTAAGGAAAGTTTTTAAAATTACTTTGTCTTCAATCTGAAACAGTTCGAATGAACTGTCTTTTAAATTCTCTTTTTCATCTCGGCAACTGCCATCATGACTTCCATCGGGGTCATGTTGTAAATATCGAGAGTTTTTAATTCTTCTAGTACTGGATGAGCTGCATCTGCTGCAAACAGAGATAACTGTTCTCCAAGCTCTGGAGAGGATTGCTGTGTTGGATTCGCCATCGGCACTTCGTGGCTTTGGCCTTCTAATTGACTCAAGATAGTATCTGCCCGCTTCAAGAGATCGCTTGGCAGGCCTGCAATCTTGGCCACATGGATTCCATAGGATTTATCCGCCGGTCCCTCTTCAATCCTGTGCAAGAAGGTCACTTGGCCATCCTTCTCCAAGGTGGCGACGTGGACATTGCGCAAGCGAGATAGGGTCTGCTCCAAGTCGGTCAACTCATGGTAGTGGGTAGCAAAGAGGGTCTTGGCCCCTGTCCGGTCATGGATGTACTCGATGATGGCTTGAGCTAGAGCCATGCCATCATAGGTCGCCGTCCCCCGTCCCAACTCATCAAACAAGATAAGAGAAGCCGAAGTCGCTTGGCGAATGGCATTGTTGGCCTCCATCATCTCAACCATAAAGGTCGATTGGCCGGATACCAAGTCATCTGCAGCCCCAATCCGGGTATAAATGGCATCAAAGAGAGGGAGGGTCGCCGCTTGAGCCGGTACAAAGGAACCAATCTGAGCCATAATGACAATGATGGCCAACTGGCGCATATAGGTGGACTTCCCGCTCATATTAGGTCCCGTAATTAGCTGGATATCACAGGTCTCATCCATAGAAATGCTGTTGGGGATGTAGCTTTGAGCTCCCATCACCTTTTCAACAACTGGGTGACGACCCTTCTCAATCCGGATATCACGCGCCTCTTGGAAGACTGGCCGGGTCAGTTGTTGTCTTTCAGCCACACAGGCCAAGCCTTGCAAGACGTCCACCGTTGCTAGGGCTTGGGCTAGGGACTGCAGGCGCTGGATGTACTTGCCGACTTCCTCTCTGATCCGTAGGAAAATCGCATACTCTAGACTAGTCGACTGTTCCCGAGCTTCTAGCATCTCCCCTTCGATCCGAGCCAGTTCTTCTGTCCCAAAGCGCTCAGAATTTTTCAAGGTTGCCTTGCGGAAGAAATGAGCTGGCACACGGGATAATTGGGAATTGGTCACATGGAAATAGTAGCCATCTTTTTTGTTGTAGTCAATTTTAAGTCCGGTAATGCCACTGGCTTCCCGTTCTTTGGCTTCGATCTCTGCAATCCAGCCAGTCCCTTCTCGGAGGACGACACGGTACTGGTCCAGAGTCGGGTCGAAGCCGGTACGGATGATATTGCCTTCTGTCAGAACGATCGGAGCATCCGGATCAATGGCTGCTTCGATGAGACGGCAAAGCTCTGGTAGCTCATCTAACTGGGCGATGAGGAGGTCTAGCACCGGCTCGCCCATCTCGACCAAAAGCGATTTGATCAAGGGAACATGGCGCAGGGTTTCTCCCAACTGCAAGAGGTCCTTGGGAGTGGTCTTTCCAAAAGAGACCCGACTGGCCAAGCGCTCGATATCATACACACCCTTGAGACGATCTGCCAGATCGCTTCGCTCAAAGAAATGGTCCAAGAAGACTTGGATAATCTCTTGACGCTCTTCGATCCGATGGCGGTCCATCAAAGGCTTCTGGATCCATGCCCGCAAGAGACGGCCTCCCATGGCTGTCTTGCTTTCATCTAGGAGCCAGTAGAGGCTGCCATGTTTTTTGCCAGTCCGAGCATTTTCTGTCAAGTCCAAACTCGCCTTGGTCGCATAATCCATCTGCAAGAAATCACGGACTTCATAGTGATGGGCAGGCTTGATATGATGGAGTTCCCGCTTCTGGGTTTCCTGGACATATTGGAGCAGGCCTCCTGCCGCTATTCTCTCCAAATGAGTCAACTCAACCCCTAAAAGTTGGACATCCTCCGCCACTTCTGAGATAGGGGAGAGCAAGAGATTCATTTGGCCAAGAAGGACTCTTTCTTCCATTTCTGACAAGGAGTAGGTCAGGACAATTTCCCGTGCCCGTAGGTTGCGGATTTCCCCACAGACCATGGCAAAATCATTCAGACTGGTGACCTGAAACTCCCCGGTCACTAGGTCCATATAGGCAAGGCCATAGTCTGTCTCATCATGAGACAAGGCTACCAGGAAGTTGTTGGCGCTGTCTGGCTTGGTCGAATCGACAACGGTCCCCGGAGTAATGACTTGAACCACTTCCCGTTTGACTACACCGACGGCTTGCTTGGGATCTTCCATCTGCTCTGCAATAGCTACCTTGTAACCTTTTTCGATCAAGACATCGATGTACTGCTGGGCCGAATGATAGGGAACTCCAGCCATGGGAATTGGATTTTCTGCATTTTTATTCCGAGAGGTCAAAGAAATCTCTAAAATCTGTGCTGCATTGACGGCATCTTCATAAAAGAGCTCGTAAAAATCCCCCATCCGAAAGAGTAAAAAAGCATCCGGATAATCTTTTTTGATATCTAGGTATTGCTGCATGCCAGGTGATAGTTTTTCTGCTGCCATATCGTTCCTTTTCTATATCATTGCATTCATTCTGAGTGCTTACTCCAACTCTAAACTGACATAAAAGGAGGGCCGATCCCTTTCTGGACTGGTCCCTCGCCCTTGACTAGTGACTAGAATGTTGGAGAATGGTCTGCTGGACTGTTTGTGCTACTTCTTGGTCCTTGCAAACAATTAAGAGGGTATTGGCACCTGCTACGGTACCAAGGATTTGATCATCCAAAATCTCATCGACTGCGTTGGCTAAAATAGCCGCTTCTCCCAGCTCCGTCCGAACAACCAGTGTGAACTCCGCTCTCGAGACCACTTGTGCATATTGAGCAATCAGTCTAAAAATATCTGTTCGATCTGGTTCGTCTGCTAATTTATAATAGAGGCCACCCTTTTCTTTTACCTTGATCAGACCGATTTCTCGTAGGTCCCTGGATAAGGTGGTCTGGGTCACTCCCGCCCCTCTTTGATCTAGGCGGTCTTGAATGTCTTTTTGCGTCGATAACTTCTCATGTTGAATAATTTCTCGAATCAAAAGCTGACGTTCATCTTTTTTCATTTTTGCTCCACTTTTGAATAATTATACTTTGATTATACCAAAAAGTTTGAAGAAAGGCCGAATTTTGTGATAGAATAGTAACAAAAGACCAAAGGAGCTACTATGAATCATAAAGAACTTATTGCAAGTGAATTGGCAAAAGTCATTGAAGGCTTAGACCAAGAAACTATCTTAAATTTACTAGAGCAACCAAAATCTTCAGACCTCGGAGATATCGCCTTTCCTGCCTTTTCTTTGGCTAAAATCGAACGCAAAGCTCCTCAAGCGATTGCTGCTGATATTGCGGAAAAAATCGTTGCCTCTCACTTTGAAAAAGTCGTTGCTACTGGTCCTTATGTAAACTTCTTCTTAGATAAATCACAAATCTCTGACCAAGTCATCAAATCTGTTATCGAAGCAGGTGCCGACTATGGACAACAAGAAGAAGGTCAAGGAGCGAACGTCACCATCGACCTTTCTAGTCCAAATATTGCAAAACCTTTCTCAGTTGGTCATTTGCGCTCAACCGTTATCGGAGATGCTCTTTCAAATATCTTCCGCAAAATGGGCTACAACACCATTAAAATCAACCACTTGGGAGACTGGGGTAAACAATTTGGTCTCTTGATGGTCGCTTATAAAAAATGGGGTAGCAAGGAAGCTGTCGAAGCCAATCCAATCGATGAATTGTTGAAACTCTATGTCCGCATCAATGCCGAAATTGAAAACGATCCTGCTTTGGACGAGGAAGGACGTCTCTGGTTCAAGAAATTGGAAGATGGAGATCCAGAAGCAACTGAATTGTGGCAATGGTTCCGTGACGAAAGCTTGGTAGAATTCAACCGTATCTACAAACTCCTCGGTGTTGAATTTGACAGCTTAAACGGAGAAGCTTTCTACAATGACAAGATGGATGAAGCTGTCCAAATCCTTGAAGAAAAAGGCTTGTTGAAAGAATCTAAGGGAGCTAGCATCGTTGAGTTGGATGATGTCAACCTTCCACCAGCTATGATTAAGAAATCAGACGGTGCCACTCTTTACATCACGCGTGATATCGCAACCGCTATCTACCGTGCACGGACTTACAACTTTGTGAAAAACATCTATGCTGTCGGTCAAGAACAATCCAACCACTTCCGTCAGTTGAAAGCTGTTTTGAAGAAAATGGGATTTGACTGGAGCGACGATATGATCCACGTTGACTTTGGTTTGGTCACAAAGAATCGCCAAAAATTGTCAACTCGTAAAGGAAATATCATCCTGCTCGAACCAACCCTTCAAGAAGCGATCTCTCGTGCCAAAGCGCAGATCGAAGAAAAGAACCCTGAACTTGAAAACAAGGAAGAAGTGGCACATGCAGTCGGTGTTGGTGCCGTTAAGTTCTACGACTTGAAGACAGACCGTCGCAACGGGTATGACTTTGACCTTGAAGCCATGGTATCCTTCGAAGGAGAAACTGGACCGTACGTTCAATACGCATACGCACGTATCCAATCCATCCTTCGCAAAGCCAACTTCACACCATCTGCAGATGCAACATACAGCTTGAGCGATCCTGAAAGCTGGGAAATCATCAAACTTCTCCAAGACTTTGCTCGTGTCGTGAAACGTGCTGCTGAAAACTATGATCCATCCTTGATTGCAAAATATGCCATCAACTTGGCTCAAGCCTTCAACAAGTACTATGCTCACACTCGTATCTTGGATGAAAGCCCAGAACGCGATAGCCGCCTTGCTCTTAGCTACTCAACAGCAGTAGTCTTGAAAGAAGCGCTTCGTCTATTGGGTGTCGAAGCACCTGAGAAAATGTAATATCTTCCTTACTTTTTGATAGGAAACCATCTCTTTTAGGAGTGAGAGGAATCGCTAAATAAATCTTATTTAGTTCCATCTCACTCCTTTTCTTATGTTAAACACACCTATATTTTTAGGGATTATCGCTTCCCTTTATCCATTATCTTACCCTCTGGAGAACCCCATGAATCAAACTGTTTATATTCTTATTTTAGTTAGTCTGCTTATTCTCTTTTTAATCAATAAATACGAGAGAGAAAAACTGCAAAAGATTTTACAAGAGCAACTCTTAAAAGATGAAGCCTTCAAAGCAAGCATCAAGGAACAAATCCAAACGACGGAAAACATCAACGATGTCATCCACGCCATCAATAAGGACTATCGCCTCGGCCTCTTGCTCTCAAAAGAAATCACAGATCAATTAAAATAAGCCCTAAAAGAGGAGTCATACAAAATATGACCCCACTCTCTTCAACCGCAACAAATAAGAGAGTGGGACAGAAATCGGTAATTCGTTAGAATTCGATTTCGTCGTCCCACCTCCGCA